>DATBYR010000134.1:0-2034 GCA_036513565.1 Methylocella sp.
ACGACGGCGGCTCAACTCGTCTTGGACGGCGAGGATGCGGCTTACGCACTCTGCCGTCCTCCGGGCCATCACGCCTACCGCGACCTCGCCAGCGGCTTTTGTTTCCTCAACAACAGCGCGATCGCAGCCGCCCATCTGCGACAAAGGCACGAGCGCGTGGCGATCCTCGACGTCGACGTCCATCATGGTAATGGCACGCAAGGCATCTTCTACGAACGGCCCGACGTTCTGACGGTTTCGATCCATGCCGATCCAACCTTCTTCAACCCATTCGTTTGGGGCTATGCGCACGAGCGCGGCGCCGGGCCCGGGCTTGGCGCCAATCTCAACCTTCCGCTGCCGATCGGCACCGGAAACGACGGTTATATGCAGGCGCTCGGTGCGGCCGAAAAGATGATCCGTGCTTTTGCGCCTGGCGCACTGGTCGTAGCGCTCGGCCTCGATGCGTCCGAGCATGATCCTCTCGCGGGTCTTGCGGTGACTACCGAGGGATTCCGGTGCATCGGCGGCGCCATCGCGCGGTTGGGGCTTCCAACCGTTTTCGTCCAGGAAGGCGGATACCTGTCGGAGATTCTCGGGGCCAATCTGACCGCTGCCCTCGCCGGATTTGAAGAGGCTCGCTAGCCGGCGAGCCCAGCCGACGCGACAGCGGCGACTGCCGCGATGGGAGCGTTCGGGGGAAAAGTCTACGCCGTCAAATAATCGTCCGACACGCGGAAGACGCCCTTGATGCACGACTTTTCTCGAACGCAAATTTGAATGTGGATCTTTTCGAAAAAGCCCGCTTCCTCATAGATCCTGCCGCCTTCGATAAGATCATCGGCGACCGATTGGTCGCAGCCGTGAAAACCGAGGACAAACGAACTGGAAAGCCGGTGCAATTCAATTACGCAGCAGCAACAGCCGCGGAGTATCGCTTGGACACTTCGCCATTTTCGTCCAGGAATCCCTCTTCCTTCAGGAATTGAGCGGCTTTCTCTCGGGACGAGGTGTGCTCCAGGCGGAACTTTGCCATCGCGGCCTTGAATTCCCGCAGTTCCTGCTCGCTCATATTGTTAACTCCACGGGCTTGCGCAGCAAGGACAATAGATGGAATCTAAAAGTTCAATGACTTATGCGCGAATGCCCCGCCGCCATGGGCCGCGGGGCGTTCAAATTGTCTCAGAAAATCTCAGTTCGCCAAGGGATCGGGCCGAAACTGGATGTGCACGGCCCGCGGCCTTGCGCCCTTGCCGCCTTCCTTGAGCCAGGGCGTGCGGTCGCCGTTCGTGCTCCACAACCCGCGGCCTTTCCAGCCGGCGTTCGGATCGTCGATACGCCCATCGAAGCCCTTGGCGTAGAAGCTGAGCGGATAGGGAATCCGGATTGTGATCATCTTGCCGTCCTTTAACGCCACGAAGCCGTCACTGAGATTGGCGGTGGACATCGGTATGTTCTCGCCAAGTCCGAGCGTGTTGTGCTGGTCGACCCAGGTGTAATAGCTCGACTCGGCGCTGTTCTCGCCGATACCTTCGAAGCCAGGGCCGGGATACTGATAGATCGTCCAGCCTTCCGGACAATGATTGCCGGTGGCGTTCGGCCCATTGAGCGGGCCTTTGCACTTGCGGCGGTCAAAGCTGCCGAGGTGACCACTCGATAACGACGCCCAGACCACGCCGTTCTTGTCGATATCGCCGCCGCGGATTCCGAACGCCGGTGCGGGAACATTGAACACTTCCGACAGTCCGGTAGCCGGGTCAAATCGCAAGAACGCCGGAGGCCCGCCGAACACGCCGACGGTGTACCAGATCGAGCCGTCTACCGGTGAGGGCATCACCGCGTAAGGTCCCGAACCCGGGACGATCCGCTTGTCCTTGCCCGGATCGAGCGGGGCGTTGGGCTCGACATAATCGTCGCGCTTGCCGTTGCCGTTGGTGTCGAGCACGAACGGCGACCAGCCTTGCGACTTCGCCGCATCGCCGGTTTCGTCAAACATCCTGGTGTTGACCCAACCGGCAACCGGGCCGGTGCCGCTGAGCCACAGCGTGTCATTGG
>DATBYR010000135.1:0-7256 GCA_036513565.1 Methylocella sp.
CGCGCGGTTCCAGGGCCGGGTGACGAACATCACCGACTATGGTGCCTTCGTCGAGCTCGAACCGGGGATCGAAGGCCTGATCCATGTGTCGGAAATGTCCTGGACCAAGAAGAACGTGCATCCGGGCAAGATCGTCGCGACAAGCCAGGAGGTCGAGGTTCAGGTTCTCGAAGTCGATCCGGTCAAGCGCCGCATCTCGCTTGGCCTCAAGCAGACGCTGGTCAATCCTTGGCAAGCCTTCGCCGCGAAGTATCCGCCCGGCTCGGAGGTCGAGGGCGAGGTCAAGAACAAGACCGAATTCGGTCTTTTCATCGGCCTCGACGGGGATGTCGACGGCATGGTCCATCTCTCCGACCTCGACTGGAACAAGCCCGGCGAACAAATCATCGAGGAATTCAAGAAAGGCGATACCGTCAAGGTCAAGGTACTCGACGTCGATATCGAGAAGGAGCGCATCTCGCTCGGCATCAAGCAACTCGGCCCCGATCCCTTCGCGGCGAAGCCGCAAGGCGACGCCGGCGCCAAGCCAGGCGAAGAGGCCGCCGCCGGCATCAAGAAGGGCGCGGTCGTCACTTGCGAGGTGCTCGCGGTGAAGGATGGCGGGATCGACGTGAAGATCGCCGGGACCGATTTCACCGCCTTCATCAAACGCACCGAACTCGCGAGGGACCGGGCCGCTCAAAGGGTGGAGCGCTTCGCCGCCGGCGAGAAGGTCGATGCGCGGGTCACCGTGTTCGACCGTCGTGCCCGCAAGGTTTCCGTCTCGATCAAGGCGCTTGAAGTCGCCGAGGAGAAGGAAGCGATCGCCCAGTATGGCTCGGCCGATTCCGGTGCTTCGCTTGGCGACATTCTCGGCGCCGCGTTAAAGGCGCGCGAGGACACACCCAATAAGGGGGCCAAGGGCACGACGGACGAATTGGAATAAATCTTAAAGCGAGGCCGCCCGTGCCGCAGAGCGTCAAGCCCGCGCGCGCCAACCCGTGGCCGCCGTCAGACCAAAAGACTGGGGGAGTAAACTCACAGGAAAATTGCCGGCGAGGGCATCGCGATCTTCCATTAGGCTGAATGGCTGAATGACCATGCCTTCGCAGAATCCAAGCCAAAACGAGGCTCATTCGGCGGCGCGTTTGAACTCCGGGAATGTGCAGCGCGCGTCGCTCTCCCGCTTGAATTCGAGGATTTTGGCAGGCTCGACGAAGGGCAGCCCGAGCGTTCGCCAGACATCGACCATGCTTTCCACGAGATGCGCGATATGCGCATCCGTGTGCAAGGGACTTGGCGTAAGGCGCAATCTCTCGCCGCCTCTGGCGACCGTCGGATAATTGATCGGCTGGATATAGATCGCGTGGCGATCGAGCAGCATGTCGGTCGCACGCTTGCAGAGTTCGGGATCGCCGACGAGCACCGGCACGATATGGGACGGGTTCGCCATCACCGGGAGACCGGCCGCGCTCAGAGCATGTTTGGTGAGCATCGCCTGGCGTTGATGCAGCGCCCGAAGCTCCTGGCCTTCGTCCTGCTTCAAGAAGCGTATGGCGGATGTCGCGGCGGCGGCGACCGCCGGAGGCAGCGCCGTGGTGAAAATGAAGGCGGGGGCATGCGAGCGCACGGCATCGACGATCGCCGCCTTGGCGGCGATATAGCCGCCGAGCGTTCCGAATCCCTTGGCAAGGGTTCCTTCGATCACGTCGATCTGATCCATGGCGCCGTCGCGTTCCGCGATGCCTCCACCATGCGGACCGTAGAGACCGACTGCATGTACTTCGTCGATGTAGGACATCGCGTTGTAACGGCGCGCAAGACCGGCGATTTCCGCGACCGGAGCGATGTCGCCATGCATCGAATAGAGGCTTTCGAAGACGATCAGCTTGGCCCGCTCGCGCCCCGCCGCGCGCAAAAGCTCTTCGAGATGGGCGAGATCGTTATGGCGAAAAATTTGCCGCTGTGCCTTGGAGCGGCGGATTCCCTCGATCATCGAGTTATGGTTGAACTCATCCGAAAGGATGAGGCAATCGGGCAAAAGATCGCCAATCGTGGAAATCGCCGCCAGATTGGAAATCCAGCCCGAGGTAAAGACGAGCGCCGCCTCCTTGCCGTGGAGGCTTGCCAATTCGGCTTCGAGCTCGACGAGAGGATGATTGGTGCCCGAAATATTGCGGGTGCCGCCGGCACCGGCCCCATGCCGGACCGCGGCCGCGGTCATCGCTTCGATCACCCGCGGATGCCGGCCCATGCAGAGATAGTCATTGGAACACCAAATCACGACTTCGTCGACGCGTTCCGGTCCGTGCCACAGGGCGCGCGGGAACGTCTTCGCGTCCCGCTCGAGGTCGGCGAAGACCCGGTAGCGGCGTTCCCCCTTTAGCTTTGAAATCGCCTCGTCGAAGAAGCGCGAATAGGGCATTTTGATCGGTCTCCAAACTCCGGGCCGGAGTGGCGGGCGAAAATCCGCGCACCGTTGCATGATTTTACTAAAGGGCCGATTTATTTTTTGTGCCGCTTTCAAAACATCCGGTAAACCACCCCCGCCAGCAAGGGCACGGCCCTCAACGTGGTAATCGCCCGCCATTTATGCGAGTATACTACTTCGCGCTCGTGACTAAGGCTTTAGCGAGGTTCGCGCGGGCCGTCAAACATCTTGTCCGCGATCGTTCGAACAATGCGTATTCTCGTCACCGGCAGCGCTGGCTTCATAGGTTTTCACATGGCTCGCCGTCTTCTCGGCGAAGGCCATGAAGTCGTCGGCCTCGATGGGTTTACCCCCTATTACGATCGTAACCTCAAGCTACGCCGACATGAGATATTGCTGCAAAGGCCGGGCTTTTCCGGCCATGAGGCCATGCTCGAGGATTTCGCGGCACTGCAAAGGGTTTATGGCGGCGGATTCGATGCGGTTTACCATTTCGCCGCGCAGGCGGGAGTGCGCTACAGCCTCGACAATCCGCGTACGTATCTCGATGCCAATCTCACCGGGACGTTCAATCTCCTGGAGTTGATGCGCCATGCGCCGCCGGCGCACGCGCTGATGGCTTCGACATCCTCTGTCTATGGGGCCAACGCGAAGGTCCCGTTTCGCGAGACCGACCGGGCCGATCATCCCTTGACGTTCTATTCCGCCTCGAAAAAGGCGAACGAGGAGATGGCCCATGCCTACAGCCATCTCTTCAAAATCCCGATTACAATGTTGCGATTTTTCACGGTCTACGGCCCCTGGGGCCGCCCGGACATGGCGCTTTTCAAATTTGCCGCCGCGCTTTTCGAGGGCCGCCCCATCGACATTTACAATCACGGAAACATGAGCCGGGATTTCACTTACATTGACGATCTCGTCGAGGCGATGTTCCGGCTGCTAAACCACGCACCGCCCTTGGCGCAGGTGCGCGCGCCGCCCCGGGCCGAAGACAGCCTTTCTCCCGTCGCGCCCTGGCGAGTCGTCAACATCGGCGCCGAGACACCGGTTGCGCTCATGGATTTCGTCGCCGCCATCGAGGCCGCGACCGGATTGCGCGCCAAGTGCAATTTCATGGCGATGCAGCAAGGCGATGTTCCAGTCACCTTCGCCGACACGGCGTTGCTTTTGGCTCTCACTGGTTTTGCCCCGAAAACGCAGCTGAAAGAAGGAGTTAAGTGTTTTATCGCCTGGTACCGCGATTATTTCGGACTTTAAGGAAACGGCGCAAGCAAGACAATGGCCGGGTTTTGGCCCGGCCATGCCTCGGTTCAAACTCTGTAATGGCGCCTCAAGTCTAACGTGTCACGGAACCCCGCGCGCGTCCGCCCGGCACCCGGCAGGAACACGCAGCGCCGACATAGGACGGGTGTTGGAGTTCGCAAGCTTTTACGGAAATGGTGCAGTAGTTTCCCAGCTGCCCGGTCGCCACGCTCCGGCCGGTTACGAGAGGCGCCGCCGCGTAATAGCCGCCGGAGCCGGTCGCGGGATAGCCATAGTCACCGGCGTAGCCATTGTCGTACCCATTGCCGTAGTAGCTAGTGCCGTAGTAGCTAGTGTCGTATCCGTAGCCAGGGTAGGAATAGGCGTAATCGGGATAACCGCAATAGGGATTGCCCCAATAGGGATTGCCCCAATAGCCGCAGTCCGCATAGGGATAACCGTAGTCCCAGCCGCCGCCCCAGAAGAACGGAAAGAAGGCAAAGCGGTTACGGAAATGGTGGAAACGATCGAAATGGCCGAAATGGTGGAAATGATCGAAGCGGGCGAAGCGGTGATCGAAACCGCGATGAAAGCCGAAGCCGCGATTAAAGCCACCCGTCGCCACGCTCCGGCCGACAAAGCCGCGATTGAAACCGAAGCCGCGATTGAAACCGAAACCGCGATTGAAACCGAAGCCGCGATTGAAACCGCCCATGCCCATCATGTGGCTGCCGCCGAAACCGCCGCCCATGTGGCCGCCGCCAAAACCGCCACCAATGTGACCGCCACCAAAACCGCCGCCCATGTGACCGCCGCCAAAACCGCCACCATGGCCGCCGCCGCCAAAGCTGCCGCCCATGAACGCCGCAGCAGGGCCGCTCGTGGCCAGCACCGCCAGCGCGGCTGAGGCCAGCAATACACCGAAGCGTTTCATATTCATTCTCCTCCCGGTTCATTCTCCTCCCGGCCTCATTTTGGCCGGCGCACCTGAATGGCGAACGAACGATCTCGCCTCGGCGCAGTTTATAGATCCATTATAGATCCAAAGACAACCGATGGTGAAACACCGGTTTGGCGGAATTCGTTCCATGAATTTTGATTTACGGGGCGAGTTTGTCTTCCGGCGTCGCATTATGCGGCCACATAGTGCAAACCACGGTGCGTGCGAGGCCTCCAGCGTGGCGTTGGAGGAAGCGTTGTCGAGGCAACTACGATGGACAATTTCTGGAGCCTTTTTCGAGACGGCGGGCGGGCACAAATTCACCCTAGGCGACGCGTCCAGCGCCAAGCTAGCGCTTCGTCAAATGACAAGGCCGCGCCTGCTTTCCCCCATGCATCAAACTCAATCACAAATCTCGCGACGCTGCTAGGGTCCCTTTCGCGTTAACCCGGATTCGGAGCCCGGGGCGATCAAGTTGGATCGCGCGAACTTTTGCAAACTTCGTGCAGATGCGACGATCAACGCCGCCGTGGTTGCGATCCACGCGCCGAGCGCCACCCAGGCCGTCAAATGCGACAGCACTCGGAGGGGTGGATAATTGTCGGCCAGCGAGAGGCGGCCGGTTGCGACAGCGTACATTCCGAGAGGAAACACAATGCTCCACAACATCGGGGTGTAGCTCAGAGGAATACGGCGTACGCCATGTTTCCAAATGCCGAACATGACGAGGAGCGGAATCCACCATGTCCCCCATGCCCAAAGGGTAAAGCTGACGCCGTCAACGAACGGTCTCATGGTGTTGAGGAAATCCGGTCCTGGCCCGTTTTGGACCAGCGTAGACCCGGCATTTGCGCTGATCGCGGCCGCGCCCATGACCACCCAAAGAAGCGGGGTCAAATCTTGGGGCTCGACACGCATGTAAGAGATCCGATAGGCGAAGTGAGTGACGAATATCCCATAAAGAACCAGTCCTATTCCCCAGAGCGCATGAATGAGACCGAGTATGGCGTTTCCATTTTCGCTGATTGTTGAAGCCGCCACCGGCACGCCAAGAAGTACCAAAGATTGGGTTCCTACGATAGCAAGAAGCCCACCGCCACGAACAACCAGATCGGCTCCACAACCAGCATTGCGGAATATCAGCAAGCCAGAACTGAAATACGTGAGGATGGCGAAGGCCGCTAGTGCCGATAACCACAACAGAAGGGGGACGGTCACAAATCCGCGCAGGGCAATCTGGAGGCCGAGAACGTCTGATGCCGCAACGAACGTAAAAAACGAAAATACGAGACGCGGGTTAGCAAGGTCGTTCCATAGAGCGGCACGGAAGTCGGTCATTCGTAAGATGGTTGCGAGAACAAGCCACGGATAGACAAAAAGGTTCACGCGAAATAGCACGTCTGACAATCCACGCTGGCGCTCGGCAAACATGGCGTTCGACGTAATTCCCGTCGCCATCACAATAGCAAAGCAGCCTGGATCGAGGACAGAGACCTCGCGAACGGTCCAGGCAAGGACAGCGCGCAAGCGGTTAATACTGCCTCTTTCAGACGGGCGAGAATGCACTCCGGCGCTCCTGTTGGATCCGTATAGAACTCCCGCCGAGCCAGACAGTTTCGAACGGACGCTCTGGCCGCCGCGAATTCGTTTGCCGCCGCACTTCGATCGGTGTGAACCAGCGCGCGGCGACGTCAGGATTTTCACGGGGTTTCGCCGGACTTGGGATCAAACCTCCCCGGTGAACGTATAAGCTGCCGATATAGAACGAGACATTGTGCTCTCAGGATTTTCTCTGGGGCGAGACGGCTTGCCGCGCTCAACCCGTGTCGCGGAAGCGCTCGGCCTCTTCGAGATCGACGCTGACGAGCTGGCTCACGCCGCGTTCGGCCATTGTTACGCCAAACAGGCGGTTCATCCGTGCCATGGTGATCGGATTGTGGGTGACGGTAAGAAAGCGCGTGTCGGTCTTGCCGCGCATACTTTCGAGAAGATCGCAGAAGCGTTCGACGTTGGCGTCGTCGAGCGGCGCATCCACTTCGTCGAGAACGCAAACCGGCGCCGGATTAGTAAGAAAGATCGCGAAGATCAACGCCAAAGCGGTCAGCGCCTGTTCGCCGCCGGACAAAAGCGTCATTACCTGCGGCCTTTTACCTGGCGGCCGGGCGAGGATTTCGAGCCCGGCTTCGAGCGGATCGTCGGATTCGATCAGTTGGAGTTCGGCCGAGCCGCCGCCGAATAGCGTCGTGAACAGCTCCGTGAAATGGGCGTGAACGGCATCGAACGCGCCAAGGAGCCTCTCGCGGCCTTCCTTGTTCAGACTTTGAATCGCCTGGCGCAGCCGCCGGATGGCCTCGGACAGATCGGCATACTCGGTGGAAAGATTGGTCTTCGAGGTTAGGATTTCGTTTAATTCTTCTTCTGCCCGCAAATTGACACCGCCAAGCCGCTCGCGGTCGTCTTTCAAACCATCGAGCCGCTTTTCGATTTCCTCCGCGGGTGGGAGACCGTCTCCCGGCGCGACACGGGCGAGGCCGAAAAGTTCGGTCTCCGTGCAATCAAGCTCGGTTGCGATCATATGCGCGATCTCGCCACGGCGCGCCCGCGCCGCTTCGACCCTGGCCTCGCTCCGGGCTTTTTCTTCCCGCGCCGCGCTCATTGCGGCGA
>DATBYR010000136.1:0-2342 GCA_036513565.1 Methylocella sp.
ATTGCCCGCGTGAGCTCGGCGCGCAGCGCCTCCGCCTTGGCGTTCACGGCCGCGAGGTCTTCAGAGACCGCTTCGTAGTTCTTTTTGCCGATGGTGAGATTGGCCACCATGGAGACGAGCGCCGCGCCAATGGCGCCACACGCCGCCGCCGCGCCGCCGCCGCCGGGCGTTGGACGTTCACTGGCGAGATCGTCGAGAAAGGTCACGATAGAACTATTCGTGGTCATGGTTGTCGCGGTCCTCAAAAGTCACGCCAGGGCCTTGGCTTGCGCATAGATATTCTCAGCATCGAGCACCTGATCGGCGCTTTCGAACAGCTGACCGACGCAAGCGCGATGCAGTTTCAGCTTCAGGCCGCCGAGTCCCAGCGCGCCAATCGCGATTTTGCCGTGACGCTCTTTCGCCTTGTCGATCGCCTCGATGCCGCCGATGCCGAGCGGCGGCTGCGCATTGCAGTCGGCGACCAGTTCGATCGTCGCGTCATTCTGCCAGTCCTTTTCATCGAGCAACGGGACGCCGATGGCGCCTGCGGCGAACACGACCTGCGCACCCTTCACCGCCGCCGCGCGGGCTTCATTGTCGAAGGCCTCGATGGGCGTCGGCGCAAAGCCGAAGCGATCGTTGATGGCCTTGCTCGCGGCATCCGCAAGCTGTTTCGAGCGCGAGGTGATCGCGACCTCGGCGCCTTCGATATGCAGCATCGCCGCGGCGCGCATGCCGACCGGGCCCGTGCCGGCGAGCACGATCGCTTTCTTGCCGGCGAGCGACTTAGCTTTGGCGAGCAGCGCGACGCCGGCGGCCGCCGTGGTATTGGAGCCATTGCTGTCCAACATCACGGACACACGGAAATTCCCAAAAAAGCGCGTCTTGACCGCCTTGAACAACGCCTCGCGGGCGATCATACTGCCGCCGCCGACGAAGATCGCGGTATGTTGCTTTTCCTTAGGGCCACGCGTGTAGATCGTTCCATCGACGAGCGCGGCGACGCTCTCCGGCGTCACGCCGCCATAGCCGATGACGTGATCGGCGCCGCCGTCATAGCCGACGACCGTGTCAAAGACGCTCGGCGCCGGATCGGTGTCCAATAGGAACAAAAGCTTCTTCGTCATGACGGTCTCTATGAGTTGAAATCGTTCCGCGCGGCGAGGTCAGGAACTCGCGACAGTGCGCGGGCTGTTGGCGGCAAACGCATCGATGGAAAGTGGACGCCGTTTCCGGCGGGCGTTGTCCCGGTCTGCGCTAGGGCCATGGCGCCTCTTTGAAGCCTGAGAAAGCCTGAGGATGAACCGTCAAGTGTCCTATTTGTCAGAGTTCGGCCACCCTGCCAAGTCCGCTTCGCCCACTCTCGCCGGAGGCCAGGGCATGGTCGATGGCAGTCAAAATGACACCAAGCCCAAAAAAACTGGCAAGCAAAACGATTCCATTCATCGTGACCCGTACAAACCCGAGCTGCGCGGCGTCGAAAAAAGGATAAAGATAGATGCCAAAGGCCGCGCCACGCAGCATGCTATAGAGGAAATACAGCACCGGGAAGACGAGCCACCAGGCGGGATCGCTCCATCGCAGGCTCCCCTTGGGCAAAAACACCAGCCAATAGATGGGGTACAGGAACGGGACGGCATCATGCAGCGCGATGTCGGCCAAAAGCTGCACTCCATGCGGGTGCCATAAATGCCGCAACAGCACCGCATAGACCACGCCGACAATGATAATATAAACGACAAGCGCCGAAGTAACGCTTGGCGTGGTCAAAAATTGTTCCACTTGCGGCCGTGCGCAAAAAATCGTGAGCACGAGGGCGACAAGGAGATTGATCTCGATCGTGAAAAAGCTGAAGTAATCGGTGAGGTACCCCGCGAGCGGCAAGTTTTTGACGAGCGCGTCCTGAATATTGAAATAGAGCTCCACTCCGAAGCCAAACCATCCAAGGCCAGCGATAACCGCCGCGCAGCCGCGCTGCCCATAAAGCGGGAGAGGCACATTGCCGGGCATTTTCGCTTCGTTAACACCCTGCATTTTACCATCCTCCACCACTCGGATTCGGGAACTCTAATTACATATGGCCGCTGCTTGGGATTTTGCAAAACCGGGCGATGGAGCGGCCGGCCGTGACTGTGTCCGCGAGGCAAGAGTGTGGCACGTTTGGCCCAGCTCCGATGACAGGCGGGCGCACCCTTTGAATCGATCATGAACATTAGTCTCTTTGCTGTACGGTGAGATATTGTCGAAAAAATCTTTGGGGTAAAGACGCGATGGGCCGTCATCCACGACTCATGGTACAAGGTGGCGAAGCGCGGAACGGGCTTTCGCAATCGAGTGGTGGGGCGGGCAGGGAACCAGCG
>DATBYR010000137.1:0-2169 GCA_036513565.1 Methylocella sp.
AGGCGCGGGACGCCATGCCAGTCGCCAGCGGTCGCCGGTAAGATCCGTTGCCGAATGCATGGCGGCGCGGCCGGCAGTGGTGCGCCGAAAGGGAAGCGCAACGGGAAATATCGTCACGGAGGTTTCACTACCGAGGCGATCGATGAACAAAGGCGTCTCGCGGCATTGATCCGGGATAGCCGCGATTTCCTGTCGCGGCTGCGGTAGCGAGACTGTCTGCCCGGAAACGTTACGTCTAGAAATGCCATGACCGCGGCTGAAATTGATCAGCCGTAAGGCTTCAGCGGAGCTATAACCTCGACACCCGGCGTCTCGGCGAGGTCCCTGAACACCTTCGCGGGCTCGCGCTCGGCACGCCCCCCCTCGCTCACCGCTCCGGCCGCCGTGCCCGCGCGCCGTCATGCACTCTAAAAATCCATGCAATAACCTCACGCCTAATTGCGTCGCGATCACGGGGCCGGCGTGCGATCGAAAGGAACAAAAATTCAGCGTCCCCCGCAGCGCCCGCATCGCCCGCCAAGACTCTCGCCTCGGCTGCCGCCAAATCCCGGCGCAGGCCTTCCATGATTAAACCGTCGATCCTCTCAAGGAATTTGCTCCGCGATTCTGACGTCTACCTTGCGCTCCGGATTGATGGGTTGCGGGAACTTGATAACGTTGGATTCCCGTGTCGCCATTACCCCCACCTGTTCCACCGCTTCGCCGTGGATCCGCGGAACATCGCTCAAGTAGCTTTCCCGAAGCTCGCTTGCCTTCGAACCCCAAATCGACCCCGCGCTCACCGTTCCGACCGCTCCAACCGCCCTGCGCCGCGCTCACTCCGGCCGCGCCGCCTGCTCAAACTTCAGACCCAACTCGCCGCTGTCAAGCTCCTCATCATCGACGAGCTCGGCTATGTGCCACTGTCCCAGACTGGGCGCCGAACTTCTCTTCGAGATCTTCAGCCACCACGAGCGTGGATCGACCATCGTTACGTCGAATCTCCCATTTGAAGAATGGACGAGCGTCTTTCAAAGCCAGCGTTCACCGGCGCGCTCCTCGATCGCCTCACCCACCATGTCCATATCCTGGAGCTGAACGGCGAGAGCTACCGGCTGAAACAGTCAAAGGCGCGCCGTCGGTGCGAAGTCCGACCCGCCGATCCCGAAGCCGGCAAAACATCAGCGCTTCCTGAACGCCACGTCCGCCCCGGCTACGAAATCTAGCCCATCTCCGCCGAGGCGGACGCGGCAAGCTTTACGACCACGCCAAACTGGCCTTGTTTTGCTCCGCCCCGATGGCCTGGTTTTAATCCTTCAAGGACGACCGCCACAATATGCATTTACAAACTAAATGGGACGCCTAAGCTGGTTACGCACTTGGATTGTCCGGAACACCATTGGCAGACACGGATTCGGGGATGGTCAACATGATGGTGAGCTGCCTTCACGTCTCCGACTATCATTTCAAGGGCGGCTTGTCGCGCTGCGCCGACCGGTCGAGCTGCCCGAAAATTATGCTGCGCACGATCGCAAGATATTCGATCAGCGACTTGTTCTCGTCCGTGGCAAGATTCGCCAGTTCCGAAAGTTTGGCGGGCCCGGCGAGATAGCCTATTTTTGTTTCAGGAGTGACATGCCGTTGCATGTGGCGCCACAACGCATCGCGATGAATTCCGAACTCTTTTGCGATATCGTCCAGCCCACGGCCAGCCACCTTCGCACACTCAATACGATAACGATCCTTATGCACGCAGACTTGACAGCGCGGATGCCGCTTATCAATCACACAGCATCGCGCGTCGCCGCGCTTGTCGTCGCAACCGGCAGATATTTCTCGCCATCAATGTCAACCTCGCCGGTCTTATTGGCGGCAGCCATGAAAACCATCAACTCAGGCATTTTATCTCACCATTTCAAGCCAAGCATTTTCTGAGGCTTAGAATGCGCATCCCTGATCGCGGCAAGCGCAGCCTTTTGCATGTCCCCGTGGCCCGTAGCCTTGACGTTGCCGGTGTTCAGCACAAAGCTTTTCATCCGCCCGCCACTGACCGCCACATGCCGCCTGGCAGCCGCTTCGTCGGCGAACACCGAAAACGCTCCCGCGTCGTCCGCCGCCACAAAGACACGGCCGTCGGCCGCTACAATTCCCGGCGTTGCTAACATCGCTTGCGTCACGTGCACCTGACGA
>DATBYR010000138.1:0-4961 GCA_036513565.1 Methylocella sp.
GCGGGGTCTCATTCTTGAATCGGCGACGATGTGCGTGGTCTCGCCTTCGGCCAGCAACTCACCAGTCTCCGTGCTGCGCAGCTCGTATCCAAATCGGATCGCTTTCTCCCGCACATGTTTCAGATATGTGCGCACAATAACCTGGTCATCATAGTGTACGGGAGCCTTGTAGCGGCACTGGGCATCGACTACGGCGATGAAGCAGTCTTCTTCCCGCTCCATATCTTTATAGCTGAAGCCAAACTGGCGGAGGAGTTCCACACGTCCCACTTCAAACCAGATGAAATGATTGGCATGATAGACGACGCCCATCTGGTCGGTTTCGGCATAGCGGACGCGGATGCGAGTTTCATTGACTGTCGCCGTATCTTTTCCATGGACAGACATCGATCCGTCACGCCGGCTCATCGGCCCGTCCATTTTGGCTTGCGCTTTTCGAGGAATGCCTCGATCCCTTCGCGGAAATCAGCGCTCTCGCGGATGCCGGCATTTTCGCGGATGGCCGCCTCAATTTGCGCATCGAGTTCCGCGCGTGCGTGATCGGTCAGCAGGCGCTTGGTATTGGAAAGGGAGAGCGGACTGTTTTCCGCCAACTGCGCGGCGAGTTCGCGGGCACGGTCGAGTAACTTTTCCGGAGGCACGATTTCATTGATCAGGCCCATCTTCAAGGCTTCCGGCGCGTCGAAGATGCGGCCCGTCAGCAGGAGGTCGCGACCGATTTTTTCGCCGACTTGGCGCAGAAGAAAAGTCGAGACGATGGCGGGCACGAATCCGATCCTGACCTCGGTATAGCCAAACTTGGCTTCCGGCACGGCAAGCGTGAAGTCGCAGAGCAGCGCAAGTCCGGTGCCGCCGGCGATAGCAGCGCCGTTTACCGCGGCGATTGTTGGCTTCGGAAATTCATAAAGCGAACGAAACAGGCTGACCATGGTTCGCGAGTCTGCGAGATTTTGCTCAGGCGTACGGCCGATCAGGCCTTTCAGGCTGTCGAGGTCCATGCCGGAACAGAAGGCCTTTCCTGCCCCGGTCAAAATCAAGATGCCGGTGGAAGAGTTTCTCACTTCGTCGAGAGCGCGGATCAGATCGTCGATCAGTTCGTAACTGATGGCATTGCGCTTGTCGGGGCGGTTGAGGGTGAGGGTGGCGATGCCTGAATCGAAGGCGAGTTGGACCGTTTTGTAGTTCATGGGATTCTCAGCGATCAGTCCGCGGCCGTCGAAGTCTTGTACCTCGCGCCAATCTCGGCCGTCGCTCTCAACAATGTGTCCAGCGGCTTCAGCGGCGGAACTTGCGCACCGCGACCGCGCAAAGTCTCGATCACTGTTTCCGTTGGAATATTCCCAACCAACTCATCCTGCGCGAAGGGGCATCCGCCCATACCGCCGATGGCGGAATCGAAGCGGCGACATCCCGCCTCATACGCCGCGATGATTTTGGCGGCGGCCTGGTCGGGGCGGCTGTGCAGATGGACTCCGATTTCGAGATAGTCATATTTCGCCATCACCGCGGAAACCACTTCGCGAATCTTTTCCGGCGGCGCCAGACCCACGGTATCGGCGAGCGAGATCACCCGAATTTCCTGCAACTCAAGCAAGGCCACAGCTTCGACAACCTCATCGATGCTCCAAGGATCGCCGTAGGGATTGCCGAAGGCCATCGAAATATAGACAACGGTGTCGAGCCCTGCTTCGTCGGCTTTCTTCTCGACCTTTTCCAGTTCCTCGATCGCGTCTTCCAGAGTCTGCCGTTGATTGTTCTCTAGAAACGTTGGCGAGATCGAGTATGGAAAGCCCAGCGTGTGCACGGCCTC
The DNA here is from genome assembly GCA_036513565.1 of Methylocella sp. GTDB lineage: Bacteria > Pseudomonadota > Alphaproteobacteria > Rhizobiales > Beijerinckiaceae > Methylocapsa. The sequence continues at coordinate 1,811 of DATBYR010000138.1, forward strand.
GGTCGCGATCGCTCGCTGCGCGCCCTTTTCATTGACCACGATGCCGATTATTTCAACGTCGTCGGGAGGGTCGAGCTCTTTCAAAACTTCTTCGGAGTCGGCCATCTGCGGGACAGCGTTCGGAGAAACGAAGCTGACGGCATCAATGTGCTTGAAGCCGGCCGAGATCAGCGCCTGGAGATAGTTCGTCTTAAGCTCGGCAGGGATCTGCCCCTTGAGCCCTTGCCAGGCATCGCGCGGACATTCGATCAGCTTGACGGCTTCGCTCATGCAGCTCCAGCAATCGGGTCATCGGATTATCGGATCGCGGGTCAAACAGTCCGATCACCCGATCACCCCATTCTAAGTTTGCAGCACTCCTACCTTAAACTCCGCCACCTCGGGATTCAGCGACGCCGCTTCCAGCGCCTGTGTGATGGCATCGCGCGTTTCCATAGGATCGATGATTTTGTCGATCCAGAGACGGGCGGCGCCGTAGCGGGGGTCGGTTTGCTCTTCGTAGGTTTGCTTCGTTGAGTCGAAAAGTTCTTTTCTTTCTTCTTCGCTCAACTTCTTGCCGCTGCGTTCCAGTTGCTTCACTTTGATTTCCACCAGCGTGCCGGCGGCGGCATCTCCGCTCATGACCGCGTATTTCGCGGTAGGCCAGGCAAAGACGAAGCGCGGATCGAAAGCTTTGCCGCACATGGCATAGTGTCCAGCGCCGAAGGAGCCGCCAACGATCACGACAATTTTGGGCACGACGGAGTTCGACACCGCATTCACCATTTTTGCTCCCGCCTTGATGATGCCACTCCACTCTGCATCGCGTCCGACCATGAAGCCGTTGACGTCGTGAAAAAAGACCAGCGGGATCAGGCTCTGGTTGCAGTCCATGATGAAGCGGGCGGCTTTTTCGGCGGACTCGGTGTAGAGGACGCCGCCGAACTCGACCCGCTTGTGGCCTTCATGGTCGGTCTGGTGCGCGTGAAGTTTCTGGTTGGCGACGATGCCGACAGCGAAGCCTCCAATTCGAGCGTAGCCGCAGATCAGTGTCGCGCCGTACTCAGGTTTGTACTCGTCGAAGCGGCTTTCATCCACGATGCGGGCGAGAATTTCTTTCATATCGTAGGGGCGCGCGGGTGACGCATCGTAAGCGCCGTAGATTTCTTCGGCCGGCATCGCCGGGTCCACGGGCTTTTTGCGATCCCAGAGGGACTGCCGGCGGTATCCCCACTTTTCTATGATCGAACGGATGCGGGCGAGACAGGCCTGGTCATTGGGCTCGCGAAAGTCGACAGTGCCGCTGATGGCGGAGTGCATCGCGGCGCCGCCCAATTCTTCGGCGGAAACTTTCTGCCCGATGGCGGCTTGCACCAGCGCGGGCCCGGCGAGAAACAGGCCGCTGCCGTCAGTCATGAGGACGTGGTCGCACATCACGGGAAGATATCCACCACCGGCGACGCACATGCCCATGATCGCGGCAATCTGCGGGATGCCCATAGCCGACATGACAGCATTGTTGCGGAAGACGCGGCCAAAATCGTCAGTGTCAGGAAAGACGTCTTCTTGCAGCGGCAAGAAGACTCCGGCGGAATCGACGAGGTAGATAGTCGGGATGCGATTCTCGATGGCGACGTTTTGCGCGCGGATGACTTTCTTCGCGGTCATGGGAAAGAAGGCCCCCGCTTTCACGGTGGCGTCGTTCACGATGAGCATGACCATGCGGCTTTCGATGCGGGCGAGTCCGGTGACGACACCAGCGGCGGGAGCGCCTCCCCAATCTTCGTACATTTTGTGCGCGGCATAGAGGCCAAGCTCGAAGAAAGAGCCGGGGTCGGCGAGCAGATCGATACGCTCGCGCGCCGTGAGACGGGACTTGGCGTGCTGGCTTTCGATGGCTTTGGCGCCTCCGCCTTCGCGGATTTTTTCCTCTTCGTTGCGGACCTGGGCCACGAGGTCGGCGAGCGCGCGCATGTTGGATTCGAACCGGAGAGAACTGGGATCAATTTTCGTGGAGAGGACGTTGTTAATGGAGAGAGCCGTAGAATCGGTACGTTCGCGCATGAGGGCAGATTTCGAAACTATTTGCGAAACTACTTACTATACCAGCGGGGTGAGGAGCGGAGCGCGGCGGTTTGGCTGATAGACTCAGCAGCGGAGTTCGCCGTGGAAGGGGTGGATTGAGAGTGTGGCACAAGCTGGAGCCGCGAGCGGATTGGCAAATCGCCTTAGCGATCACCGCAGTGTTGCGTGTGGTTTATACGTGCGTCGCAGCGGCCGCGGCGTTATTTCTACATCCGGATGCGCGTTTGATTCAAAGCAATGTGCTCACCGAGAATTTGCCGGCGTCCGGCGGCTGGCATTATGCGTTGCTTGGAATTTGGGAGCGTTTCGACACGCTTTGGTATTTGCGGATCGCCGAGAGTGGATATGATCTGCCGGCGGGAGTGGTTTTCTATCCTCTTTACCCGGGGCTCATTCGGGGCCTGAGCGGACTGGCCGGGCCGATGGCTGCGGCTTTGCTGATTTCGACTGTGGCGGCGTTTTTTTATTTTTGGGGACTGCTGCGCCTGGTGCGGAATGAAGTGGAGAATGAAGTGCGGAGTGAATTTCCAAACACTCAACCGCTACGCACGGTAATGATCGCGGCAGCATGGCCGGCAAGCTTTTTCTTTTTCGCGGGATACACCGAGGCTTTGGCGGTGGCCTTGATTGTCTGGTGCATCGTGTGGGCTCGGGACGAGCATTGGGTGTTGGCGGCGGCATGCGCTTTTGCCGCCGGGTTGACGCGGTCGGCGGGAACGTTGGTGATCGTGCCATTGGCGATCATGGCCTGGCGGGCGCCGCGCCGAGCACGATGGCCGGTCGCGATCGCTCCGCTCGGGACGCTGGGATATTGGTTCTGGTTGAATCAGACGGGACGGGTCAGCGTGTTGGCGGCTTATCGAACCTATTGGAACACCAAAGTGGCAAGTCCGTGGACGACGCTGTGGTTCGCGATTCGTTCGGTGGCTGAACGCTTCGACTCATTGGTGATGATCAGTCTGGTTGCGCTGATTTTTTTCTTCGTTGCGGGAGTAACGGCGCGGAGGATTCGGATCGAAGACAGATTTTGTTCAGCGGCAGTGATCGTGCATCTTCTCTTACGGCTGTGTTGGCCGCCGCTGCTAGG
>DATBYR010000139.1:0-2422 GCA_036513565.1 Methylocella sp.
ATCCCGTTCAACGGCCCGGTCCTCGCGTTCCAGGCCTACGGTGACCTCGGTCTTGGCATGTTCGGAGACCCGCGTATTCTCATTCGCGATCTCGACCTTGCGCGGACCATGGCGACGCTGGGCGGCCTGGGATATGAGCGCAACAAACAATTGACCGCGGCCCAACTTGACCTCATTCACCGCCTCCAGGGCCATGAGAGGCTGCTGAAGAAGGGCCGCGGGGTTGCCATTCGGCTGTACACGCGGCTGACGCCGATTAATATGGCGCTCGATATCGACTATGCCGGATTGTGGCGCAGGGCACGAGGCACGGCCTTTAGGGGCCGGGCCATCACGACGCTGTCGGCAGAGGATGATCTTCTCGTCTGGCGATCGACAATGGCAACGACCTGTGGCAGCGCGTCGAAGGGGCGTGCGGTGTCGCGGCTTTCATTGGGTCGCATCCGAACCTCGACTGGGCCGCCATCCTCGATCGTGCCAGACCGCAAGGATGCCTTCGCATGGTCCTGTTGGCAGCCGCACTGGCACGGATCTATTTCGGAGCGGCCGTACCCGATGCGATTACTGCCGCGGAGTGCGACGACCCTACGATAGAACCGACGGTTCAGCGCGTCATGGCGCATTGGCTGGTTCAGGAACCGGCTGCTTCCCATCGCAACAGACTTTCGTTTGACGGCCTTCGGTTGCAGGATGGGGCCGTGCGTCGGGTCCGGTATGTGGCGCGGACCTTGGCGTTGCCGGGTCCGCTTCATGTCGCCCGAAATCCGTTCCCCGGATTGTTCACGTCGTTACTCGCTTACATCCCGGTCAAGGTCGCGCACGATATTGCCTTGCTTCCGCTGGTGCGGACCTACAGGTATGTGCGTGCGCAGGCAGAACGTCTGCGTGATGCGTTCGCGAGCCACGAGCTTGGGCTCATTGTCATGCCGGTCTCGGCCGAAACGCGCCTCAGATTGAGGCGGCACCATGAGGCGCGCGCGAATGCGAAAGGCGCAGTAGCCGCCGATCCGAATAATGCCGCGGCGTGGCACCGTCTCGGCAACGCGCTGTCCGGTCTCAAACGCCACAAGGCGGCCATCGCCTGCTATGACAAGGCGCTTGCCCTCACGCCGGAGAACAGGACGATTTGGAGAGAGCGCGGCGCGGCGATCCACGCGAGCCGGAGGACAACGGCCAACTCCGATATCAACGAGGACCCGGCGCCCGATCCGCAGGATGCCGATGCGTGGGCCTTTCGCGCAGGATTCCTTTTGGCGGCGGAGCGATTTGGAGAGGCGGCAGCGGCAAGCGATTGCGCACTATCGATCAACCCACAGCACTTGGTCGCGGCGCGCATTGGTATCCGATGCCGCATTTCTACTTGTGATTGGCGCAAGCGTGAAGACGATGAGCGGCGGGTTGCCGAGGGTTTAAGGGCGGGCCTGCACATCGTCACCCCGTTCAATCATCGAGCGATATCCGACTCCGAAGCGCAAAATCTCATCGTCGCGCGGCTTTGGGCGAAGAGCATTCCTCGCCCAAAGGCGTTATGGCGCGGCGAAAGCTACCGCCATGACCGGATCCGGATTGCGTACCTCTCCGCAGAATTCCACGATCACGCAACTGCGGTCCTGATCGCCGGCGTGTTCGAGCATCACGATAGAACGCGGTTCGACACTACGGCGATTTCGCTTGGCTCCGACAACGGAAGCGCGATGCGCCGGCGGATCGAGGCTGCCTTCGACCGCTTCATCGACGTACAAGCTTTGAGCGATGCCGAGGTCGCTACCAAGATACGCGAAACGGAAATCGACATCGCGATAGATCTCAATGGTCAGGCGGGTGGGACGCGACCCGGAATTCTTGCCCACCGGCCCAGCCCGGTGCAGACGAGTTACCTCGGCAATTGTGGAACAATGGGCGTACCGTTCATCGATTACATTATCGCGGACCAGATCGTTATTCCGAGCAATCAAGTTCGCCATTACACTGAGAAAGTGGTCTATCTTCCGAATTCCTATCAATGCAACGATTCTCGGCGCTTTATTCCACGATCAACGACCTCTCGCGCCGACGTGGAACTGCCGGAACTAGGTTTTGTATTTTGTTGTTTCAACAATAATTACAAAATCGCGCCTCAGGTTTTCGATCTTTGGATGCGACTGTTGAAGGCCTGTCCAGAGAGCGTCCTCTGGCTGCTGGCTGACAATCCGTATGCGATGCTGAATCTTCGTCGCGAGGCCGCGGAACGCGGCGTTGCGCCTGAACGATTGGTATTTGCGCCGCGTGTACCTCGTGACGGCCACCTGGCGCGGCATCATCTGGCCGATTTGTTCCTGGATACCCTTCCCGTCAACGCCCACGCCACCGCCAGCGATGCGCTTTGGGCCGGGCTGCCTTTGCTGACCTGCATGGGCAACACGTTTGCTGGGCGCGTCGGCGC
>DATBYR010000140.1:0-3169 GCA_036513565.1 Methylocella sp.
CTCGGCGCTGCCTATTTCGGCGTGCCGAAGCTGCCAACGCCCTATGACACATTCGAATGGGCGGTGGTATCAAGCTTTTTTCTTGTCCACGCGGTCAATCTTGGCAAGTCGAACGTCGCGGCTTGGCTCGGGAGGAAATAATTGGACGCTGAAGAGTCGAGAAATTGGAGAACGCCATCACAAAAAACGCTGTGTTTGCGCCGACGACTGCCTTCGCCGCAATCGTTGGATCGACATTAGTTCCGCGCCGCACATGCGCACGATACGGAGCAGCCTAAGTGACCCATACAATCGAAACGCTGAAAGAGCTGCACGAGCAGCGCTTCGCCGCGATGGATAAGGCGATCGTCCTGGCGGCCGAGGAACTAGCGCGGCGTCTTGAAGTTTTGAACCACGCTCACGAGCAGGCCCGTGAGAAGGAGCGGGACTTCATCGGCCGGGAGGCGTTCGAGACTTTTGCGCGGCGGGTTACTGATGATATCGGATTGCTTAGACGGGATACCCAAATCGCCACCAACATTGCCACGGTCGCGCGCGAAGCGGCGCGAAAAGCCTTAGCTGACGAGACCACGGAGCAGACCAGCTTGAATGAAAAACGTTTCGGAAGGATTGAGGGCGTCCATGCGAAGATTATCGGGGGCCTAGTGCTCGGGACGTTCATCCTTCCGCTGATCACCGGGCTGACCATCTTCGTATTGACCAAGAGCCAATAGGCGAATTGCGGATCCCTATGGATAGGCGCTAACGCCAAAGCCTACAATTCCGTTTCTTTAAGTGTAGTAGTTCGTACTTGACCTGACAGACGTGCCTTTTTGGCGTGGTCGAGTTTGCAGTCCGATGTGCTCAGGCAGCGATGATTTTATCCCTCGCAATCGGACTGGCGTCAAGGAAAGTCTGCATCGGCGTCTTGCCAAAACACCAGCGGCCTTGATGTGGTCGTTCCTCGTTGTAGCTCCTGATCCCTTCACTGAGATCGGTCTGCGTGGTCTCGATCGAAGCGTAGAGCTTCTTGCGAAACGCGACACGGTAGAATTCGTCGAGGACCGTCAAAGCGCTCGAGAACGGCGCGATCCCCGCATTCCAAACACTCATCGGCTATGAGCGACAAGCGGGTACGATCATAGTGGTGTTCGCGACCAATCAGCTCGAACCGAACACGGCTTTCGTGCTGCCTGCCGATACGATCGCCGGGATTATTCAGAAAGCGCTGTTCCCCTGATCGGGTCCTTAGCGGCCTGGTACCGCCATAAGACAAGCGGGATGATATCAGGTTTCTCCATATCCTGCGTTTATGAAGTAGTTGGTGCATTGCTGTTGGTATAAGTTCCGAGCAGCTGGCCGATGGTTGCGATGACGGATTCGACGGTGCGCGCCGCCGCTTTGCGTAAGTGGTGCTTCAGCTTGGCGAAGGTGCTTCAGCTTGACGAAGACTTGTTCGACCGGATTGAGATCGGGCGCGTATTTGGGAAGGAAGAAAAGCTTGGCGTCGGCCGACCGGATTGCCCGGCGAATGGCTTTTCCCTTGTGGCTGCCAAGATTGTCCATGATCACGAGGTCGCCAGGCGCAAGCACCGGTGCCAGCACCTTCTCGAGATAGGCTTTGAAGCATTCGCGAGATCCGAGCTAAACCCGGCATGCCCGCACGGCGACGCGGCGAGGACGGCCGCACCTATGCTCTCGTGATCACGAAGCTGGAGCGCGCAGCCATCTGCGTTGCTGATGAGAACATCGCGGTGGGCGTGCGCAGGGTCTTGAGACCGATCTGCCGCAGGGTATGCGCAAGGAGAGCCGCCGCTTGAGCCCTACGGCCAAACGCTCTTTGGCATTAGGCAGCCACGGCCTTTTGATCCAAATCGATAGGTGGGTGCGATCCGGCAGGTTCGTTGTCCCAGTGACTATCGGACGCGCACCCTCTGACACTGACGTTTCGATCTTAACCACGAAAGGCTGCCACACCGAACCGTTCCCAGCCGGCGCGACAATATTCGGTTGCCCACGCAGGGCTGGAACACGAGTATCGGCAATTCGGCCGCAAGTCCAACAATCGCCCATACGGTAGCTGCAACCTTGCGCGCGCGGTTCATCGTTTACTACGGTTCGCCGATCGCACGCCTTGAGTGTCGCGGGATCGTCACCATGGTCCCCGCGACAATCTTCATTCAAAGCTTGCCACGCCTCCCAAGGGCGCGTTGGAGCCCGTCACCCGCGCCAACCAATGCTGTCGGGTCGTCCGCTACTCTTGCAGCGCCGATCGAGAGCGCCATCACTCCGATTGCGATCCAGGTGCATCTCATCTCGACCTCCCTTGCACGCACTCTCCGAAAATGTAGCTGAAACCTTGCGAATGGCTAAGAAGCTCCGCGGTGTCGCTCAGTGACACGGCGGCACGATCGAGTGCCGAAGTAATTGCGCAGCGAATGGAAGCTGAGTCGGTCGCGTGCAATTTCATTTAGGCGAAGGGCGCGATAGAGAGCGATGACACAAAAGCCGCTTGCGCGGCCCCGCTGCCTCGCTCTAATTCATCTACCCTAACCGGCCTATTTCATCGCGCCCGCGCGAGGGCTCGGACTTGCCTGTCCCGATATCGCCTTTTCGATCCGCTCATACGCCAGTTCCGGTTCCAGGTCCGTGGTGCGGCTCCGAAGTCGGTCCTCGTACGAACTCATTGCGATCCGCCGTTCGATCTCTGCGTTGATGGATGCCGGGCTTTGGTCCCAAAGGGCTTCGTCGATGCGCACATAGGCGAGTTCGCGTGTCTTGTCCCTGACGCGACCCTCGAGACGGTCGTCGTACCAAATGGTCCAAACCTGCCAGTCCTGCTTTGCCGCATGGAGCGCGGCTTTCATTTCCCGGTACAAGGAATGGATCTGGTCCGGTTGACCTTGCGGCCACAGCGGCGCTCTTGCGATGGCAGAAGCGGCCGTGCCTTTTTCCAAACGCGTCGCATCGGAGGAAAGCGCGGACCAAAAATAGGGGGTGGCGGCGTCGCCGGCGTAGGCGGCGGCGTAGGCGCGGGCTCCAGCGTAGGCGGCAGCGGCGCGAACGGCGGCGGCGCGGGCGGCGGCGGCGGCGGCGCGGGCGGCGACGACGGTGGCGTAGGCGTCGGCGGCGCGGGTGGCGGCGGCGGCGGCGGCGTTGCCGGCGGCGACGGCGGCGTAGGCGTCGGCGG
>DATBYR010000141.1:0-5369 GCA_036513565.1 Methylocella sp.
CGTCGATCTCGATGGCGATGGCCGCAAGGACCTCATCAATTCCGTCCCCGACGCACTTGGCTCGACCGCCGCCTATTTGCGTAAGAGCGGCTGGGCCGCCGGCGGCGAATGGGGGTTCGAGGTCCGCCTGCCGGAGCATTACGCGGGTCCCTCGGGGCGAACCCGCAAGGAACCAATGGCGGCCTGGGCCGCGCGGGGCGTTACCGGCATCGACGGCCAGCGGCTTCCGGGTGGCGGGAGCGCGGGGCTGCTGCTGCCTGCTGGCCCCACGGGACCGGCTTTTCTTGTCACCCGCAATTTCGATGCGATCTATTCTTATAACGCGGCGGAATCCTATGCGCTGGCGATCGCGCTATTGTCCGACCGGCTGCGCGGGCGGCACGGTCTCGTCGCCGGGTGGCCGACGAGCGACCCCGGCCTCTCCCGCGCGGACCGGCGCGAGATGCAGACACTGCTCATGCGGCGCGGCTACGATCTCGACGGCAAGGCCGATGGCGTCGTCGGGACCAAGACGAAACAGGCGATTTCTGATTTTCAATCCCGGTCCGGCTTGCCGCCCAACGGCCGCGCCTCCGCCTCCGTGCTGGCCGCGCTGCGGGGACGGTGAAGCATACAGCCGGCGGCGTTATATGAGAGGGATTGCGCGGAAATCACAATCAATGTAACGCTTTGATGAATTGTGGCGCAATTGCCACATCTGAGGCGAATTTGTGTCGCGTCGATTTTTACGGCACTGATCATGGTAAACCGTTGCTGCGGCGGGTTTGGCTCATACCCAGCAATCTTAATACCCGAACAGTTTCGCCATTCCTGTCGCGCTTTCGCACCGCCCGCACGGTGCTCGCTGGCCGCGCCGCCCCGCCTTGCCCGCTATCCGCTAACCGGCTAGGCTTCCGGTCGCGGGTCCCAGCGACGGGCGCGGGGCGGCGGTGGCGGTGAGCGACGCCATGGGGGACGAAACCATTTCCAGCAACGGCGAGCCCGGCACGAAAGAGGCCGAGGCCTTGGCCACCGCGCTCAACCACTCGGCCGAGCGCGTACAGACCCTGTGGTTCAGTTTTCTTACGTTCATGCTCTATCTGGCGATCGCGGCGGGCACGACCACGCATCGCATGTTGTTCTTGCAAAGCCCGCTCAACCTGCCGGTGCTCAACATCCCGTTGCCGCTTTTGGCTTTCTATATTCTCACGCCGATCATTTTCGTCGTCTTCCATTTTTATATGCTCTTGAACCTCGTGCTTCTCGCCCGCACGGCGAAGAGTTTCGAGGATGCGTTGGCGCGCGCATTCCCGGAGGATGGCGAAGCGCGCGAAAATTTCCGCATGCGCATAGAAAACACCTTGTTCGTGCAATTGCTGGTCGGCGGCAGGTTGGAGCGCGAGGGGCTCAACGCCAAGCTGTTGAGCGCCATGGCGCTGATCACCCTCGCGCTCGCGCCGGTGGCTTTGCTGCTGATGTTCGAGGTCAAGTTCCTGCCCTATCACAACGAAGCGATCACTTGGTGGCATCGGGGCTTGCTGGCGCTCGACCTCGCGCTCGTGTGGACCCTATGGCCGGGCTATCGAAGCGGCTGGGGCGTTCGCTTATGGCCGAAGGCGACTTGGTGGCTCGCGGCGCCGGGAGCAGGGAGTGCGGCGGCGCTTGCATACGCGGTGGCGGTCGCGACATTTCCCGACGAGCATATTTATTTGGCGACCAATTGGCTGCATGGGATCGCGCCGGTCAGCACCTTAGACCTACAAAGGGAAGATTTGATCGACGACGCAAAGCTCGCGCATATAATTGAAAAGGGCGAAAGCTCGACCGGCGCGCAGAGATGGGTCGCCACTTTGCCCCTCGCGGGGCGCGATCTGACGCGCGCGGACTTGGACGGGGCCGATGTTCGTCATGTTGATTTTTCCGGCGCGATCCTCAATCGCGCCACCCTCGGCCGCTCCTGGGCCAAGAGCGCCCGCCTCGACAACGCACAGCTCCAGGGCGCCTCGCTCAAGGGCGCGCAGCTCCAGGGCGCGTCGCTCAATGACGCGCAGCTCCAGGGCGCCTCGCTCGACGCCGCGCAGCTCCAGGGCGCCTCGCTCGACGAGGCGCAGCTCCGGGGCGCCTCGCTCAACCACGCGCAGCTCCAGGGCGCCTCGCTCGACGACGCGGACCTTCAGGGCGCCTCGCTCGACGGCGCGAAGCTCCAGGGCGCCTCGCTCAAATCCGCGCAGCTCCAGGGCGCCTCGCTCGTCTACGCGCAGCTCCAGGGCACATCGCTCGACGGCGCGCAACTCCAAGGCGCCTCGCTCAGCTACTCACCGCTTTGGGGCCTCTTAATTGGCGGCTTTTTCTCTGGCGGCGCGCAGCTCCAGGGCGCGTCGTTTGTAGACGCGTGTGTTTGGAGAGCTGACGCTAGCAATGCGGCTTGGGGGGACACAAGGGTCGAACTTCCGAAAGCAGATAAGCTTCATGAATGCGACTGGACGTCGGACCGCTTCGCGGCACTCAAACAGCTCATCGCCAAGCAGGTTTCCGAAGGCGATCCCACGCGCGCCGCCATCAAGCGTGCCGCCATGGAAAGGATCGAGCAACGCCTTGACCCAACGAAGGCCCTCGAAGGCGAGAAAGACATGGCAAAGATTTGGGCCGTTCGCGAAAGCGAGGCCCCCACTCCAGAGGCCTATGCGAAAGGCCTCGCCGGGCAATGGCGCAAGGCGGGCTGCGCCGCGGAGGGAGCGCCCTACGTGCTGCGCGCGCTACTTGCCCGGCTGCACGGCGACGTTTCGCCTTTTGCCGAAGATAGCCCGGAGAAGACGAAGCTCGCGGCGGCCTTCCTCGACGAGGCGCATTGCGCCGGTGCCCACGGGCTCTCCGAGGCCGACAAGGCGAAACTCAAAGAGATCGCCGCGCCGGCGCCACCTCCCGCGCCAAAACCGTGACGCGACGTTCCGGCTCTCACGCATTGCGCTTTTGCCGCTACGATGGCGACGCCTTCTTTACCAACCACCCCAGCTCCAGCCGTAGTCGAAGGGGAAAGGATAAGAATAAAAGTAAGGATAAGGATAAGAATAAGCATAGGGATAAGAATAAGGATAAGAATAAGCATAAGGATCGCCCCACCAGGGATAACCATAGCCACGACGGCAGTAGCCACAACCGTAATAGCCATGAGAGTAATAGCGATGACGGTAATAGTGGACATCGGTTACCTGGTTTGACGCGGCTGTTCTCACCACGGCCGTATTCGACAGAACCGGCATAGCCCACGACGGGCTTACCGTGGCGATCGCGACTGCACCAGCAACGAGTGCACCGCCAGCGCCGAGTGCCAGCCGAGGGAGCGCCTTACGTGGTGCGAGTGGGCCCAAGTTTTCGCCTTTTGCCAAAGATAGCCCCGAGGTGCCGAAGCTCGCCGCAGACCTTCTTGACACGGAGCACTGCCCCGGCGCGCGCGGCCTCTCGGAGGCCGAGATCGCAAAACTCAAAGAGATCGCCGCCAAAGCCGCGCCGGCCGCACCGCAAGCGCCAAGCCGTGACGCGACGTCCCGGCGTGATCAAATTTCGCTTTTGCCGCTACGATGGTGGGCCTTAGTTACCAACCACCCCAGCCGTAGCCGAACGGATAAGAATAAGAATAAGGATAAGCATAGGGATAAGAGTAGCCCCCATAGGGGTAACCATAGCCACCGCCGTAATAGCCGCGGCCATAATAGCCACGGCCGTAGCCACGGCCATAATAGCCATGGCGGTAGCCACGACCGTAATAGCCATGACGGCGATAGCCGCGGCGGTAGTACTGGACATCGGTTACCTGGATTGACGCCGCTGTTCTCACTGCGGCCGTATTCGCCAGAAGCGGGGCAGCCCACGACGGGCTTGCCGTGGCGATCGCGACTGTACCAGCAATGAGTGCACCGCCAGCGCCGAGTGCCATCGCAAGTTTCATCGTCTTGGTGCTCATGGTTTGTCCTTTTTGCTTGCGCGCCTTCGGGTCTAAACGTTCGCGCAAATAGCGGAAAGCGCGATTGATTCTGCACCACGGCACGAATTTGAGACATCCGGCCGCGCCTGCCCGGGTGCCAATTATAAGGCGGCGGCGCCCGAGCGGTCAATCGCCAGATGGCTTTTGCTGTCGCGCTATCTTACAGTCACGTTCAAAAGCCGCGCCCTCGTGCTTCGAGACGGCTCTTCGAGCCTTCTCTCCAGTCGCCCGCTTCCATTGCGTTCGCTTCGCGAACCGCTTCGCTCGCAACGGAACCTCGGGCTTCCTTCCGCTCAGCATGAGGGCTCAGTCGGGGTGAGGACGTGCACGCTTTTTGAGATGGCCTCCAGGACCATGCTCAAATCAGATAAATCCGGTCCGGCAGCTGGTCCTTGTCGCCGCTTTCGGGCGGGAAATGCTCGGCCAAAACGCGCCCGCATTTCTCGACCGCGATGATAAAACCCTCCGCGATCTCGCCCGCTCCCGCGCGCTCCAGAAGTGCATCGATCGCGTCCTGCCACACCGACTGATGAACCTTGGAAGCGATACCATCGTCGGCGACGATGCGCGCGTAATGTTCGGCGAGCGAGACGAAGATCAGAACACCCGCGCGGTTCTGCTTGCGGGCCATGCCCCGGATCATGAATTGCTCCATCGCGGCACGATGGGCATGCGCGCGGCGCGCGCGGCGAGGGACGACGAGGCGGCTCAGCGGAGACTCTGACAGAATTAAAAACAGCACCACGAACATCACGATCTGCGCCAAAAAAATCTCGTGCACGGAAAAATTGGTTAAGGCGATCAGAACCCAGGGCGAGATCAAAGCGAGAAGCGCGGACCACGCGGTCGCATAACTCATGTAGTCGGAGGAAACCCCCGCGAGCACACAGACGATTTCACCGGCGGTCGTTGCTTCCGCCGCCTTGATCGCTTCGCCGACTCGGTGCTGGTCTTCTGCCGAGAGATGAGCCATCACCAACTCCCCGAGGCGCCGCCGCCGCCCGACGAGCCGCCGCCGCCGGAAAAGCCGCCGCCGGACCATCCGCCGCCGGAACCGCCGCGATATCCTCCGCCCCGGCCGGAACTCATCAGCATGCCGAGCAGGAAGGAAAGGAGATTGCCGCGTTGGCTGGCCGGCGTCAGCCAAAAGAAGATGAACACGAAAAGTCCAAGAGCAATCCAGGGACCGAGGGCGTCGAGCGTCGTATCCTGGCGGACGATGCGCAGCTCCGGGCGTTTTTCCCACTCCGAGGAATCCGTCGTCAAGACAGTGATGATGTCGTCGACGCCGCGCTCGATGCCGCCGCCGAAATCCCCCGTCTTGAAGCGTGGCGCCATCGCATTGGTGATGATGATTTTCGACAAGGCATCGGTCAGGGTGCCTTCGAGGCCATAGCCGACCTCGATC
>DATBYR010000142.1:0-10742 GCA_036513565.1 Methylocella sp.
AATTTTCCGCACCGTTCCAGGCCTGGAAAATGCCAGTTTCGCCAGACTCGGCGGGATCCACCGCAACACCTTTCTCAACTCGCCCAAATTGCTCGATGCCGCCTTGCGGCTCAGGGCCGATCCGAGGCTGCGGTTCGCGGGTCAAATCACCGGCTGCGAAGGCTATGTCGAAAGTGCCGCGATCGGGCTTGCCGCGGGCCGCATGGCGGCGGCGGAGCGAACAGGCGAGGCTTTCGCGCCGCTCCCGCCGACGACCGCACTCGGCGCTCTCATCAACCATATCACCGGTGGACACATCGGAATCATCGACGCCGGGCCACCTTCGTTTCAGCCGATGAATATTAATTTTGGACTTTTCCCGCCGATTGCCGGGAACGCTCCCGGCGGCAAGACATTGCGGGGCGGGGAAAAGGCCTTGAGCCGCAAAGTCGCGATCGGTTTGCGCGCGGCGTGCGATTTGGATGCTTGGCTTGGGATGAATAAAACTTCCGCGGCCGAATGAGCGCCGCAACAAATCATTTCGGCGCGAGAAAAATTTCCGCCGCGAGTCCGGCGAATAGCATGATTCCCGCGTCGCGGTTCGAACGAAACAGGCGCAACGCAAGGGCGCCATTGCTGGGGTCGACCCGCATCGCCTGCCAGGCAAGATGCGACGCGAAAAGCAAGAGGCCGCCTTGCGAGAGCCACCCCGCGCCGGCGGCAAGCAAGGCCGCTTCGATGCACATGACCGCGAGCGCGTAGAGAGATCCAATCCCCAAACGAAGGCGCTCGCCAAATGCCCGCGCGGTCGAGCCGATGCCGGCGAGCGCATCGTCCTCGATGTCCTGCACCGCATAGATTGTGTCATAACCGATGGTCCAAAACATCGCGCCGAAATAGAGCAATAGCGGCGCGGACGCGAGCGATCCCAGGGCTGCCGCCCACCCCATTAATGCACCCCATGCGAAAGCCGCGCCCAGAACCGCTTGCGGCCAAGAGCTGATTCGCTTCATGAAAGGATAGAGGCCAACGACGGCAAGCGAGGCAAATCCCAAAAGGATCGTAAAGCCGTTGAAACTCACAAGCACGGCAAGTCCGGCAAGACATTGCGCGGCAAGAAAGACGGCCGCGGCGGTTGCGCCGATGTGTCCCGAGGCGAGCGGACGCCATTTCGTCCGCTCCACCTTCGCATCGATCTCGCGGTCGATCATGTCATTGTAGGTCGAGCCGGCCCCCCGCATGACGACGGCTCCGGCGAAAAACAAGAAAAGGTCGCGGACGCGCAACGGTCCGCCTTGATAAATGCTCGCGAGCGCACTCGACCACCAGCAAGGCAACAGAAGCAGCCACCAGCCGATCGGGCGATCGAGGCGGGCGAGCTGAATCAAGGGATGCCAGGATTTTGGCGCGAGCCGGAGGACGAGCTGCCCCGCGGCCGAATCGGGCAGAGCGGCAGGCTCGGGCGGGGCTGTGCCGGAGGATGCGGCAAACGCGGCCGGCGGCGATCGATCGCGTGGGCCGGAAACTTCTTGCTCGGCCGGGCGTTGCGTCACAGCGGCCCGGCGGGCAGCTTCGGCTGTGGCGCATTGAGCGCGCCGGAGGCCTGCTGCTCCTGCGCTTTCTTCATCTGCGCCGCGACGGTGCAGGCTTGATTGGCGACCTTGCCGGATTTGCCGGTGCTCGCCGAAATATTTTGGAAAGCTTCGTCGGGAACCGCGCACCAATCCTTGTTCTTTGTTAAATAAGCAAGGAGCTCGCGTTCGACGGCGACCAGCGCGCGCAGCTTCGGACAAGAGGCTACCGGATCGAGCTGTTTCTTGCCGCCTTGGGCGAGTTTATTGAGTTGATCGAGGATGCCTTGACGCTTCTTGGTGAGCGCGCCGATATCCTGGTTGCAATCGGTGGCATAAGCCGTGCCGCAGCCCACGAATGGGATCAAGGCCGTGACGGCAAACGCGGCGTTACGCAGGGAGCCAAGGCGCCTATGTGGCATCATGATGCGAGCCTTTCAGTGACGATTCGATGTGTTGTCCCTATTTTTTGCCAAGGACACTTGTTATCGTAGCCGCGTTTTGTCGCGCGAGGACACGTGCCAATTCGCGGCTAGCGAGATCACGTGCGTTCATAGCGACCGCCGCCGCGCGCGCAAGCGTACCCGGTTCTCGCGGGTCGCGGCGCGCCTTCGATTCCGAGCGGCCGCATGTCCCGCTATGATTTCGCCGCGCCGCGCCTCTATGTCAATCCCCCGTTAGCGCAGGCGGCGCAAATCGCTCTCGATCAGGCACAGGTAAATTATGTCCGTAATGTGTTGCGCCTGTCCGAAGGTGCGAGAATTCTTGTTTTCAATGGCCGCGACGGCGAATGGGAAACGAGCATTGCCACTTCTAACCGCAAATACGTCACGCTCGCTGTCGACAAGTTGACACGGTCCCAGGAGCCGCGTCCCGATCTGCATTATTTGTTCGCGCCGCTGAAACAGGCGAGACAGGATTACATGGTTGAAAAGGCGGTGGAAATGGGCGCCGCACTGCTGCGCCCGGTGCTGACCAGCCGGACCCAGGCCAGCCGGATCAATCGCGAACGGATGCACGCCCATGCGATCGAAGCCGCCGAGCAATGCGGTATTTTGTCGATTCCGGAAATCGCTCCCCCGATCCGGCTCGACGCGCTGCTCGGCGCTTGGGAACAAAATCGCCTCCTCGTCTTTTGCGACGAAGACGCGCCATCCAGCGATCCCTTGGCGGCGCTGCGCCCCCGCGCCGATGCCAAAGGGCCCCCAGCGCTCGCCGTTTTGATCGGTCCCGAAGGCGGTTTCGACGCCCGGGAACGCGAGGCGCTTCTCGGCTTGTCTTGCGTGTTGCGCCTGCCGCTGGGTCCGCGCATTTTGCGCGCCGACACGGCCGCCGTCGCGGCTCTCGCCTTGGTCCAGGCGACCCTGGGAGATTGGCGAGGATAAAGATTAACGCATCATTATATCGCCTCATTGTAGGGTCAACAAAATCGACCCCGGCAAGTCAATGAATCGTTTAGGCTCCGTATGAATTTGCGCGATATTTTTGTTTCAGTCGCCTGTTGCGCTGCCGCTGTTTGCGTTGGCTCTGGCAAACCCGCGCGGGCCAACGAGCTTCAATCCAGCAACGAAACCGCTTCGCGCGCGGCTGAGCGATGCGCCGCAAGCGGCGGGACGGTCGAGGAAACCGCTAGTTGCGAAAGGATTGGCGGTCATGTCCGCGTCGAATTCGGCTCCCGCATGCCGGACTCGTCAGGCTACGGCCGGCCGGGAGCTTCGCCCGTCGCTGTCCGCCTCGATGGCGCACAATCGCGCGGCCATCTTCGGCTGCCCACCGGCGAATCCGGAATGGATCCTTTCCGCCGCTGAAATCCACGTCGCGCTCGCGCCGGCGAGTTTGCCGTCACCCCCCGCCGAATTTCTTCAGGGCCGCGAAAGGATTGTTCGCGGTATAACCGCAGGCATTGATGGGAAACGGGTGCGCCTTGCCATTTGCAAGCCAAAGATCTTGCCGTCGCTTTGAAGCAAGGTTATGATTACGGCCTCAATAAACGCATTCGTCGAAGGCCGGCTCGATACTTCCGGCCCATTGCGTTTTGAACTTCCTTATCAGCCGCTCGGCTTCGCTTCCTTCCGCGAGGACCGCATCGAGGGGATCGAGAAACATGGTCTCGTCAAAACCCCGCGCATCACGCCGGTTGCGCTTGGCGAGACCCATACGGGCGATTCTTAGGACTTCGGCCGCGACCTCGCGCAGCCGCCGCCCGTGGATCGTCGCCGCAAGGCCGAGGCGCGGAACGCCGGCGCGCAATTTTTCCCGCGCCTCGGTGCTCCAGGGTTTCACGATGTCCCAGGCCGCGTCGAGTGACGCCGGCTCGTAGAGGAGCCCTGTGAGAAGAGCCGGAAGCGCCGGAAGGAACGGCCGGGGTCCAGCGTCGGCCCCGCGCATTTCGAGATAGCGTTTCAGCCGTACCTCCGGAAAAATGGTGGAAAGGTGATTGGCCCAATCGGCGAGCGTCGCCTGCTCGCCCGGAAGCTTCGCGAGCTTAGCCTTCATAAGATCGCGAAAATCGGCGCCGGCCACGTCGTGATAGATGTCGCCACGCTTGACGAAATACATTGGCACCGAAAGCGCGTAATCGACGTAGCGCTCGAACGACATCCCTTGTTCGAAAGCAAAAGGCAGCATGCCGGTGCGGGCCGCGTCCGTGTGGCGCCAAACCTCCGAGCGCGCCGAAAGAAAGCCGTTGAGCCTGCCCTCTGTGAATGGCGAATTGGCGAAGAGTGCCGTCGCGACCGGCTGCAAGGCCAGCGAAACGCGAAGCTTTTTGACCATATCGGCTTCGCTCGAAAAATCGAGATTGGTCTGCACGGTGGAGGTGCGAAACATCATCTCGAGTCCGCGCGATCCGACCTTCGGCATATATTTCACCATGATCGCGTAGCGCTGCTTGGGCATCAACGGTGTTTCGCCGAGCCGCCATTTGGGGCTCATGCCCAGCGACAGAAAGCCTATCCCTAAAGGCGCGGCGACGGCTTCGAGCGCCAAAAAATGGCCGTCGAGCTCGGCGTTGGTTTGATGGATTGTGTCGAACGGCGCGCCGGAGAGTTCGAATTGACCGCCGGGCTCGAGCGAGATCCCGGCCCCGCTCGTTGCGTCGTATAGCCCAATGATATTCGGTCCGTCGTTGACCGGGGCCCAGCCGAGCCTCTTTTGCATTCCCTCAAGAAGACCGCGGATGCCCCTTTGGCCCCGCGCGGGCCGGCCTTCATAGGACACGGGCGATCGGCCGGTCCGATAAAATGGAATTTTCTCATGTTCGGTGCCGATCCGGAATTGCTCCGGCGGCCTCGCTCCGGCTTCGATCCAGGCAATGAGCTGATCGCGCGACGTGATGGGGGTGGAATCCGTGACGTCGCGAGCCATTGCCAGACTTTACTTTCACTTGCGCCAACTTTTGCGGCCGGTCGCAAGACGCGCGGCCAACCGGTTACGATTGAGACGTAGCCGGGACGCCGGCCGGGCGGCCGCGCCTCAGCGCGCCGCTACATAGGCGGCGGCACGCCCAAGCGCAATGCGCCCAAGCGAGGGCGCCCCAACGGGACCGGCGGGGGTGCGAGGCTGCCGCTTTTAATGGCGCTTGCCGCCCATGATCTCATTGATTTCGGCCGAGACCCCGCTCTGCTGCGGGCCCGTGGGCGGCGGCGTTCCGGGCTGCAGCATTTTGGTGAGCGCTTCGAGACCCGCCTGGATAGAGGCCGCATCGAAACCCGGCACTTGCGGACTTCCGCTTGGGGCAGCGGGTCCCGCCGTCGGGCCAGTCACGGGGCCAGCTCCCTGGCGGCTAGTAAGATTTCCCAAGATGGACCCCAATATACCGCCAAGCCCCCCTTGGCCTCCCCCGGCCGGGCCCGGAACGGCCGATGGCGGTTGCCCCGGACCCAGCGGACTCCGGCCGCCGCCCAATATCCGGCCGAGAATGGAGCCGAGGCCCCCCTGCCCGCCAGCCGGACCCGGCGCAGGAAGCGGCTGCTGCGGATCGCCTGAACCATGCCCACCGCCCAATATCTGGCCGAGAATCGGGCCAAGGCCTCCTCGTCCGGTGGCGTTGGCGAGTTGCCCGAGGATCCCACCGAAGCCCTGATTTTCCAAGGATTTCGCAAGGCCTCCGAAGATCATCGAAGCGATGACAGGGAGCATGCTCGCCAGCGTGTCCTGGCTGATACCGGTCGCGCTCGAAGCCCGCAGGGCGATTTCCTCGCGAGCGTTGTGAGAGCCAAGGATTTGGCTAAGAATATCGCCGCCCTTTTGCGCGGTCGCGGTCGCTTGCGCGGCGGCTGGGTCGGTGAAAGCCGCCAGATGCTGGTCCTCCCCCAAAGCGCCAATGAAGGAGCCGAACGCATGCGGTTCGGACGCCTGCTTCAAGAACCCCGCCGACAACGCCGGCACGACGGCTTTGACCGCCGCGTCCGCTTCTTCGGCCGTGATGCCGAATTGGGTTGCCAGATTATCGAGCGCATGGCCGCCTTGGGCATTTCGTAAAATCTCGTAAAGATTGAACATTGGCAGTCCTCCACAGATTGCCGCGCGATGCTTGCCGACAATAATGTCGACCAGCAAGAAACCATACGATGCTACAAGACCTTTGGACGTTTTGCGAGCCGTCCGGTAACTATATAGGCGGCGATCACGGCCCCGATACCAAAGAGAGCCGAACCGGCGATCAGGGCAATATAGCCGCCCTCGGCACCAAAGCGCGCGGCGCCGATGGTCACAAAGGGCAGCGTGCCAAGCGTGGCACGCCCCCAATTGAAGAGCGTCGAGACAACCGGGAACCCGAGATTGTTGAAGGCAGCGTTGGCGACGAAAATGGCACCCAGGAAAAACCAGAGCACCCCGCCATAGGCGCAAACGAAAGTTATCAGCCCGGCCGTCTCGCCTTGCGCGTGAAAGAGTTCCACGATGAAAGGCGCGGCCAAACGCAGAAAAACTGACACCACGAGGACGTAGATCGCGGCGAAGATGAAGCAGTCGGTCAGCACTTGGCGCACACGCGCAATGAGCTTGGCGCCGAGATTCTGCCCCATGATCGGACCGACCGATCCAGACAAAGCGAAGAGAACGCCGAAGGCCATGGGATTTAGCCGGTCAACGATGGCAAAGGCCGCGACGGTCGCTTCGCCGAAATGCGAAAATATCCGCATCGTGTAGGCATTGGCAACCGGGGCCGCCAGATTGGTCAGGACGGCCGGAACGGCGATCGCCATCATCGGCGCGAGATCCAATCTCGCCACCTCGCAGTTCGGCCGCGCGACAAGATGATGTTTGCGAACGGCGCCGTTCACTCCAACGGCCACGACAACGAACCGTGAAATCATGGTGACAATGGCCGCGCCGGTGACGCCAAGGCCGAGGCCGAAAATAAACACCGGATCGAGAATGGCGGTGACGATGGCTCCCGCGAGCGTCACATACATCGCGCGCCTTGCGTCGCCAGCCGCCCGCAATATGCTTCCGAGCGCCATGCCGGGACTGAGCAGAACCGTGGCCGGGAGAGTGATCCCGAGATAAGCCGAGGCCACATCGAGGGTCATGTCGCGGGCGCCGAAGAGGGTGAGAATTTCCCGCCGGAACAGCCAGGCGGCACAGCTGGTCGCGGCCGCGATCAGAAATACGTGAACGAGACCCGATGCCGCAAGCCGCCTTGCGGCGGCCCGGTCGCCCGCGCCGAGCGCGCGCGAAACAAGGGCACCGATCGCGATGGAAAGGCCTATGCTGATCGAAACTGAAAAGAACAAAACCTGCGTCGCGAATCCGACGGCGGCGGTGAGTTTTGGGTCGCCGAGCCGCGATATCCAAAGAAGCGACAACAGATCGACGGCGAAAATCGCCATGAGCCCAACCGAGCTCGCCGCCGTCATAACGACGACGTGGCGCATGGTCGAGCCCTCGGTGAAGACCGCGCGCGGGAGAGGTCCGGGGCTCAATGGGCAGTTTCCTTTTTCGCCGGCTTTCGTGGGTTGGCGCGGCAATCGTCAAATTTTCGGCGCGGTCCAGATAACGATCTCGCGCATGACTTTGGCGAGCGCCGCGTCGAGCGCCGAGGCGACGGCCGCCGGGTCGCTTGACGGCGCCGCAACATTGGCGGCAAATATCCGGCCGCCGACGATACGTCCGCTCGAACCTATGATTTGGGCAGAAATTTCGATGATTGCCTCGCTCCGCGCCGCATCGAGTTCGAAACGGCGTATGCTGGTTTGGAGACTGAAATCCGCGAGCATGCCGGGCCGTCCAACCGCGCGCAGAAGGCGCGCGTTTTGAAAGCTCTCGATGAGCCGGCTCTGCATCAGCGACGGCAGTTTATCGGCCCATTGCGCGCCGGAGAGATAAGCGACGGATTGCGGATTGGTGCGCACGACAATCCGGTCCGAGTCGGCGGGGAGAGTCGCGTCCGGCAAAAGAACGGCGAGCTGGCCTCGGCCGGCGCGCGCGGCGAAACCCTCCGCCGGCGTGAGATCGTAGGTGGCTCTCGGCGCGGATGAACAAGCAGCAAGCAGTAGGAACGGTAATCCGGCGAGCAAGTCTGGGAAAAGGGGGCGGCGGCGCGCGAGGTGGAACCGGTCCAAGATCACAACACGGACAACGGCAAAATACCCCATCTCAAAATCCATTCCCATAAACGGGGCACAAGACCAGCCAGGCGCCCGGGCTTCCGCTAATAGCACCAGATGCTTGCGTCAAGGTAAGCGCTGGGGTAGTGCCGGTCCGCGTTTGCTAGCCACGTTAACGAGCGCCGGAGTATTCCGGAATTTGCGGCGACTTGCCGAACAGGAATTGCTGGGGATTGTTCTCGAGCGAGCGAACCGCCTGATTGAATTGCTCAAGCGTCTTGCGGCCGTCCGCCGCCAGGGCCTCGTACTGGCGCAATCCGCTGCCACTGAAGCGGTTGATGTTGGCAGCGATTTCCTTCATCCGGGAATCGAGATCGTCGGCGGCCTTCTTGATCGATTTGGCGGCGGCGGCAACTTCGCCCTTCATCACATTGTCGGCATCGCCCGCCAGGGTTTCGAGCTTTGCGGTCAACGGCTTGATGGATTTGCCGACATCGGCGATGGCGCCCATGAAATCCTTGACGCCGTCTGAATTGGCGGCAAGCGCATCGGAGAATTTTTCGGCATTCTTCATCGTAGCCGTGATGGAGGCCGAATTGTCGTCGATCAGACGGTTGGTCTTGGTGAAAAACTCGGAGGCCTGGGCCGCGACCCGCCGCGCGGTCTCCACCAAATCCTGGAAATCCGAGCGATCGGCGACGATGACGGCCGGTCCTTGCGTGGCAGGGAGCGGCGGCGCATCGAGGGCGCCGCCGGTCAGAGCGACGGAGGCGACCCCGGTCAAGCCGGTATATTCCAGCCGCGCCTTGGTGTCGGCGCGCACCGGCGCCTTCGCATCGACATCGATCAGCGCAATGACGCGGGAAGGGTCTTGCGGTAACAGATCGATCTTGGTAACCGCGCCGACCCGCACGCCGTTAAAGAGAACCATGCCTCCCTCTGACAGCCCTGAAATCGAACCCGTAAAAATGATTTTGTAGGTCGTGCGCCCGCCGGGCTTTTCAGTTCCCGAAAACCAAAGCACAAAGCCGAAGGCCGCGGCGATGACCGCCAAGGTAAAAACGCCGATCAACGCATAATTTGCACGAGTTTCCATCGTCTGCTTTTCCAGTTCTCGAAAGCCACGTCACGCGTGGCCGGGTAAGCCGGCCCCTTCATTCTCCGCCGTCACACCGCGCGCGCCAGGGCGCCCGGCAAGCGCGGAACCGGCGAGACGCGCCCTTTTGCCGTGGAAGTAGGCGCGCAGCCAAGGATGTTGCGAGGCAAGCATCGTCGACATTGGCCCCTCGGCGATCACTTTGCCGTCGGCCAAGGCGGCGATCCTGTCGCAGATCGAATAAAGACTGTCGACGTCGTGGGTGACCATGAATACGGTAAGCCCGAGCGTGCGCTGCAAAGTGGCGATCAATTCGTCGAATTCCCCCGCGCCGATCGGGTCGAGGCCGGATGTCGGCTCGTCGAGAAACAGCAATTCCGGATCAAGCGCGAGAGCCCTCGCCAACGCGACCCGTTTGGTCATGCCGCCGGATAATTCGGATGGGTATTTGTTGGCGGCATCGAGGTCGAGGCCAGTGAGCTCGATCTTGAGCATCGCGAGTTCCTCCGAAAGGCGCGGCGACAGTCGCAAATGCTCGCGCATCGGCACCTCGACGTTCTGCTTGACGGTGAGTCCCGAAAACAGCGCGCCTTGCTGAAACATCACGCCGATGCGCCGCTCGATCGCGGTATGTTCGCGCGGCGAGAGGGAATCGAGATCGCTGCCAAAAATCTCGATAAGCCCGCTGCGTTTGTGGACGAGCCCCAAAATCGTCCGGGTGAGGACCGATTTGCCGGTGCCCGACCCGCCCACAACTCCCGCCACCTCGCCCCGGTAAACGTTGAGATCGAGGCCTTGCATGACGAGCTTGTCGCCAAAGCCCACGACGAGATCGCGCACCTTTATCGCGATCTCCTGCGCGGCGCGCCGACCGCCTTGCTCCGGTGATGGCCCGGAGCTGGCGTTTTCCAAGTCCTGCCCGTTGCTCAATAGTTGATCCCCGCGAAAAACATCGCAAACAGCCCATCGACCACGACGACCATGAACATCGACTTAACCACGGAGGCGGTAACTTGCCGCCCGAGCGATTCGGCCGAGCCCGCGACGGCCAGGCCTTCCACGCAAGAAATGAGCCCGATGACGAGCGCCATGAAGGGCGCCTTGATGAGGCCGCTTAGGAAAGTGTGGAGGCCGATCGCCGATTGCAACCCCGTCATAAACCTCGCCGGGGTAATCCCTTCGTAGGCCCAACTTGCCAACAGACCGCCAAATATCCCGGCCATGTCGGCCACGAACGTCAATAGCGGAAGGCTGATCACGAGCGCCAGGACGCGCGGAACGATCAGTATGTCGACCGGCCGCAGTCCCATGACGGTCAGCGCGTCGATTTCCTCGTGGAGCTTCATCGAGCCGAGTTCGGCGGTAATCGCCGACCCGGAGCGCCCGGCGGTCATGATCGCGGTCAGCAGCACGCCGAGATCGCGCAGGATCAGAACGCCGATGAGATTGACGACGAAAATCGTCGCGCCAAAACGCCGCAACTGGAAAATACCCTGCTGCGCGAGGATCGCGCCAGCCAGAAAATTAATAAGGGCAATGATCGGC
>DATBYR010000143.1:0-5215 GCA_036513565.1 Methylocella sp.
GCGAATATGGCGATGCGCCACCCGCGCTTGCGCTTCCGCCAGTCCCGCCGTGGCCATCGCGGGGGAGGTCAAAATAACCCGGGCGGCCACGTGCCGGTGCGTTCGCGGGCCCGCCAATCCGAGAACGGTGCGCAGGACGAGAGAGGCGTGCTGTTCGGCGGCGCCGCCCTGTCGCGCGCTTCTCACAACGGCGCCGATCGCGTGGATGCGCCGGTTGCGGGTAGCAAGAGAGGCATCTGTCTCGATGCCGCTTTCGTCGTAACGCACACCCGCAGCGGCAAGACCGAGGCCCTCGACGGCCGGCGCACGGCCGGCGGCGACCAGAATGTGCGAACCCGCGACCGGTTTTTCATGCCCGGCGGCGGCGATAAAAACACGAACGCCGTCGCCGCGCGGCTCAATCCGCGAAATCCGCACGTTCTCCTTGACGACGACTCCGTCGCGCGCGAACGCGGCGCGTACCGGCGCGGCAAGTTCTTCGTCTTCCGAAACGAGTATTTCTCCCTCCGCGAGCACGATCGTCTCGCACCCGAGCCGGCGCATCGCTTGCGCGAGCGCGAGCCCATCCGGATCAGCGCCGATGACGATAAGACACCGGGGCGGATGTTCCAACGCGCAGAGCGCGGCGCAGTCGAGCGGCCGCACGAGGTCGAGCCCCGGAATGGGCAGGATTCTCTCGACGGAACCGGTCGCGACAACGAAGCGTCGCGCCTTGATTTTCTCGCCGCCCGCCTCGCAGATATCGGGACGGGTGAAGCGTCCCGGCGCACCAATGACCTTTACATTCATCGATTCGAGGCGCGCTTGCGTATAATTTGGCGCGATCGCAGCAAGCGCGGCGGCGGCATGTTGACGCACGCGCGCGAAATAGATTTGCGGCTGCTGGGCAACTTGCGGCCCTTCGGCGGCGATGCCGAAATCGGCGGCGCCGCGCGCCGAAGTGGCGGCCCGGCTCGCTGCCAGCAACGCGTGGCGCGGAATGGCATCGGTAAGTCTCCGGCCGCCAAGCGCGCCTCTTTCGACGAGCACCACGGACCGGCCGCAAGCGGCCGCCCCAAGTGCCAGTGAGAAACCACCGGGGCCACCGCCGATGATACATAAATCGGGTGGCAGGTCTGCGTTCATGGTGTTGCGCTCTTGCTCAATTGCCACTCGCAGGTCACGGGTTCATTCGCCTGAAAATTGATAAAAAATTTTCCGCAGGCGGCGATTTACACCATGTCCGGGCAGATCGCGCAATTTGGTCCGGCGCATAACGCCGCCGCGCACCGGTGGCGGGTACCACCCAGCTTTCAATCGTGCTATGGCTGCGCGGGACTTTAGCGGCACCTTGGGGCGAAAGATGCACATTGCAATGATCGGTTCTGGCTACGTCGGGCTCGTGTCGGGGGCGTGTCTCGCGGATTTCGGACATACGGTCGTTTGCATTGACAGCGATGGACAAAAAATCGAGGCCTTGAAGGCGGGGAAAATGCCGATCTTCGAACCCGGCTTGCACGATCTTGTCGGAAACAACGTGCGGCAACGCCGGCTTTCCTTTTCCACCGATCTTGGCAGGGCGGTCGCGCGGTCTCAAGCGGTCTTCATTGCAGTCGGAACACCCTCGCGGCGCGGCGACGGCCACGCCGATCTTTCCTTTGTCTACCATGCGGCGCGCGCGATCGCCGCCGGGCTCGATGGGTTTACGGTGATCGTGACAAAATCCACCGTTCCCGTCGGCACTGGCGACGAAGTCGAGAGGATCATGCGCGAGGCCCGGCCGGACGCCGATTTCGTGGTTGTTTCCAACCCGGAATTTCTGCGTGAAGGGGCGGCGATCGACGATTTCAAGCGGCCGGACCGCATCGTCATCGGCGTCGAGGACAAACGCGCCAGAGCGGTCATGACGGAAATCTACCGGCCGCTCTATCTGAACCAAGCACCCTTCCTTTTTACCGGCCGCCGCACGTCGGAACTGACCAAATACGCGGCCAACGCTTTTCTCGCCACGAAAATAACCTTCATCAACGAGATCGCCGATCTTTGCGAGCGGGTCGGGGCCAATGTCCAGGACGTGGCGCGCGGGATCGGCCTCGACAAGCGCATCGGGTCCAAATTCCTGCATCCGGGACCAGGCTACGGCGGCTCCTGTTTTCCAAAGGACACCCAGGCTCTGATCAAGACCGCCCAGGATAATGGCGCGCCGGTCCGCATCGTCGAGGAAGTTGCCGCGGTCAATGACCAACGCCAGCGCGCCATGGCCCGAAAGGTCTTGACGGCCTGCGGCGGGACGGTGCGCGGCAAGACCATCGCGGTTTTGGGCCTCACCTTCAAGCCGAATACCGACGACATGCGCTATTCCCCCGCGATTTCGATCATCACCGCGCTGCAAGATGCCGGCGCGCGCGTCAACGCCTTCGATCCCGAAGGCATGGATCAGGCGCGCCTTGTTCTTGAAGGTCTCACCTTTTTTTATGACCCTTATTCCTGCTGCGACAAGGCCGACGCGCTGGTCATCGTGACCGAATGGGATGCGTTTCGCGCGCTCGATCTCGATCGCGTCAAATCGGCTCTCGCCGCGCCCGTCATGATCGATCTGCGCAACATTTACGACCCGGAGGACATGGCCCGGCGCGGTTTTGTCTATTCCAGCGTCGGGCGAGGCGCCACTTAGTGCGTGTCCCGGAAAACTTGCCCGGTTTTTCGATTCCGACATGCTCCACCTGCTTGATTTTGAGCTGCGTCCTTATCGATCAAATGGTTCCATGTGATCGGGACCCGCTCCAGGCCATCACGCGATATCCAGAGCGCCGCTGAAACCCTCAGGCAATATTGGAGGCCGCCGCACTTCGAGCTGAAGGCGTGACGCGAATCACTATTGAATCGGTGCCAGCGCCAATATATACACCTAACTGGGTTTCCGGCTTCACGGCGTTGGCGGACGGGACCGCTCGCGCTTATTGAAAACGAGGCGCGGCTGCATCGGGGATACTGCTTGATGCGGAAGGTGCCTTGTGGGGGAAACTTTACTGGCTTGCCGGCGTCCTGACACCCTGCCGGAAAGACATGAAACGACAAGGCGCCGCCGCCGCGAAAGCGAACGTCACAGGCGCCGCGCACCAGAGTGTCCGGAGGAAATTTATGCGCAAGTTCCTGCTTATGTCCTGTGTTGGCGCCGCCGCGCTACTCGCCAATGGCGCCAGCTTCGCCAACGATGAATTGATCCAGCTTTCGAAAGACCCAAAACAATGGGTGATGCCGACCGGCGACTACGCCAATCACCGTTACTCGAAACTTGATCAGATCAATTCAAACAACGTCAAACGTCTTGTTCCGGTCTGGACCTTCTCGACGGGGGTTCTCCGCGGTCACGAGGGGGGGCCCTTAGTGATCGGCAGCGTCATGTACATTAGCACCCCGTTCCCGAACATCGTCTACGCGCTCGACTTGAATCAGGACGGCAAGATCATCTGGAAATATGAACCCAAACAAGATCCCAATGTCATCCCGGTGATGTGTTGCGATACCGTCACGCGCGGCGTGGCCTATGCCGCTGGCAAGATTTTTCTGTATCAGGCCGATACCACCCTAGTCGCGCTAAACGCGAACACCGGGGCGGTTGTTTGGTCGGTGAAGAACGGCGATCCTTCCAAGGGCGAGACCGGCACTTCGGCGCCGCAAGTCGTCAAGGACAAGGTTCTCGTCGGCAATTCGGGGGGCGAATTCGGCGTTCGCGGCTCTCTCACGGCCTATGACCTTAAGACCGGCAAGAAAGTCTGGCGCGGCTATTCGATGGGTCCAGATTCCGACACTCTTATAGATCCGGCAAAAACGACCAGTCTCGGCAAGCCTGTCGGTCCGGATTCCGGCACCAACACCTGGAAAGGCGATCAGTGGAAGATCGGCGGCGGAACGACCTGGGGTTGGTATGCCTTCGACCCGGAATTGAACTTGGTTTATTACGGTTCAGGCAACCCCTCGACCTGGAACCCCAAGCAGCGGCCGGGCGACAATCGCTGGTCGATGACGGTCTGGGCGCGCGATGCGGATACTGGCGTCGCTAAGTGGGTCTATCAGATGACGCCACATGATGAATGGGATTACGACGGCATCAATGAGATGATCCTGACCAATCAGGAAATGCGCAAGGTTTTGGTGCATTTCGATCGTAACGGCTTTGGCTATACAATCGACCGCGAAACTGGCGAGCCGCTGGTCGCGGAGAAATACGATCCGGCGGTCAATTGGGCAACCAAGGTCGATCTTGATAAAAAGTCCAAGACCTATGGACGTCCTCTGGTCGTGAAGGAATATTCGACCGAGCAAAATGGCGAAGACGTGAATTCGCAGGGAATCTGCCCGGCGGCGCTCGGCTCGAAGGACGAACAGCCGGCGGCTTATTCACCCGAAACCAGACTCTTCTATATTCCGACCAATCACGTGTGCATGGATTACGAGCCGTTCCACGTGAGCTATACGGCCGGGCAGCCCTATGTCGGGGCGACCTTGTCCATGTATCCGCCGAAAGGCGAGTCCAACATGGGCAATTTCACAGCCTGGGACGCCACGACCGGGAAGATCGTCTGGCAGAAAAAAGAGCTGTTCTCGGTCTGGTCCGGGGCGCTCGCGACCGCCGGAAATTTGGTCTTCTACGGCACGCTTGAAGGCTATCTGAAAGCGGTGGACGCCAAGACCGGCGATGAACTCTACAAGTTCAAGACGCCTTCTGGCATCATTGGCAACGTGACGACCTATGAGCACAACGGCAAGCAATATGTCGCGGTGCTTTCGGGTGTCGGCGGCTGGGCGGGCATCGGTCTCGCGGCCGGCTTGACAAAGCCGACCGAGGGCCTTGGCGCGGTCGGCGGCTATGCCGCGCTCTCCAACTACACGGCTCTCGGCGGTCAGTTGACGGTTTTTGCCCTGCCGCCGGCGTTCTAGCCTTCGGCATGGCATAGCCAAACGCGAGACGCCCGGCGCTCAAGCGGCGCCGGGCATTTTGCGGGGTGCGCATTTTTTCTCGAACAAGGATTCTCTCGTGCAAATCAGCCCTCTGGTGCGGGCCTTTTCCCTCGCCTTACTATTCGCGTTCGGGACCGCGGCGATGGCCGAGGCCCCGGGAGATCCCAAGGCGGTCAAGCAGGATGACAAAGGCAAATATCTCGATGCAAAGGGAGACCCCACCTTCAACATAAAGCCGGACGGCACGGTTGATTGGTATAGCTATTCCGGAAAC
>DATBYR010000144.1:0-3907 GCA_036513565.1 Methylocella sp.
ATCGACTGGGCAATGGGCGAGGCGCTCGCTTTCGCGACGCTTGTCGACGAGGGCTATCCGGTGCGTCTTTCCGGCCAGGACACCGAGCGCGGCACTTTTTCGCAACGCCATTCCGCGTTGATCGACCAGGAGACGGAAGCACGCTACATCCCCTTGAACAATATCCGCGACGAGCAGGCGCATTTCGAAGTCATCAACTCGATGTTGTCGGAAGAGGCCGTGCTTGGCTTCGAATATGGCTATTCGCTATCCGAACCCAATGCCTTGACCGTTTGGGAAGCTCAGTTTGGCGATTTCGCCAATGGCGCGCAGGTCTTGTTTGATCAATTCATTTCATCCGGCGAACGCAAGTGGCTGCGGATGTCGGGTCTCGTCTGCCTCCTCCCGCATGGCTACGAAGGCCAGGGGCCGGAACATTCCTCGGCGCGGCTCGAACGATTTCTCCAGTTATGCGCCGAGGACAATATGCAGGTGGCGAATTGCACGACGCCCGCCAATTATTTTCACATCTTGCGGCGGCAGTTGAAGCGCGACATCCGCAAACCGCTGATCCTGATGACGCCAAAATCTCTGCTGCGCCACAAGCGCGCGGTTTCGAACCTCGACGAGTTTGCTATCGGCTCCTCCTTCCATCGGCTTTTGCCGGATGACGCCGAGAAGGCGCGGGATGGGACGCTTACCCTCGTAGAGGATGCCAAAATCCGCAAGGTGGCGCTGTGTTCCGGGAAAGTCTATTATGATCTTTTCGAAGAGCGCGAAAAGCGCGGCATCAACGACATCTACCTCCTGCGTGTCGAGCAGCTCTATCCCTTCCCGCTCAAAGCCCTAATCTCGGCTTTGGCGCGGTTCAAGGGGGCGGAAATTTTCTGGTGCCAGGAGGAGCCAAAGAACATGGGCGCCTGGAATTTTGTCGATCCTTACCTTGAATGGGTGCTTGGCCAGGCGGGCGGCAAAACAAAGCGCCCGCTTTATGCGGGCAGGCCCGCCGCCGCATCCCCCGCGACCGGGCTCATGTCGAAGCATTTGGCCCAACTCAAGGGCTTCATGGACGACGTCTTCGCGGCTTGAACGGCAGGGCATTTCTTGTTCGATTTGATGCACTCCAGAGAATGCCGGAAGGCTTTGGGCGGGACATATGGCAACTGAAATCCGCGTGCCGGCCTTAGGCGAATCGGTCACCGAAGCAACAGTCGGACGGTGGTTCAAGAAGGCCGGCGAGCCGGTCAAAGCGGACGAACCAATAGTCGAACTTGAAACCGACAAGGTAACACTCGAAGTCAACGCGCCGGCGTCCGGCGTGCTGGCTGAAATCGCCGCCCAGGATGGCGAGACGGTTAGCGCCGGGGCTTTGCTCGGCCAAATCGGGGACGCGGCGTCCGCCCCGCCTTCCAAGGCCGAAGCCAAGCCGGTTCCACCGTCAGCGGCGCCGGCGGAGCCCGTAAGTCCCGCGCCCGCTCCGATGCTCGCGCCCGCGACACCGGCGCCAGTCCCCGCGCCCGCCTCGCCGGCCGCCGCCAAGATCGCCGCCGATCATGGCCTCGACCCGGCCGCCATGGAAGGGTCCGGCAAACGCGGCCAGGTCCTTAAGGGCAATGTTCTCGATTATATCGCGAACCCCCCTGCCCCGGCTCCATCGCCGCCACCGTCTCCGGCCTCAGAGGAGGATCGCGAGGAGCGCGTGCCGATGACGCGGCTGCGCCAGACCATCGCGCGGCGGCTCAAGGACGCGCAGAATACCGCCGCCATGCTGACGACCTTCAACGAGGCCGACATGACCGAAGTCATGGCCCTGCGCGCCCGTTACAAGGACGCGTTCGAACGGAAGCACGGCGTAAAATTCGGCTTCATGGGGTTGTTCGTGAAGGCTTGCGCCGGCGCGCTAAGGGAGGTGCCCTCCGTCAACGCCGAGATCGACGGCGCCGATATCATCTACAAGAATTACTATCATCTCGGCGTCGCGGTCGGCACGGACAAGGGCCTCGTCGTGCCGGTCGTGCGTGATTGCGATAGGCTCGATCTCGCCGGCATCGAGAAGACGATCGCCGATCTCGGCAAGCGCGCGCGGGCGGGCCAGCTCAAGATCGAGGAGATGCAGGGCGGAACCTTCACCATCACCAACGGCGGGGTCTATGGCTCGCTGATGTCGACGCCGATCCTGAATGCGCCGCAATCGGGCATTTTGGGGATGCACAAAATACAAGAGCGGCCGGTGGCGGTCGCGGGCAAGATCGAGATCCGGCCGATGATGTATCTCGCGCTCACCTACGATCACCGCATCGTCGATGGCAAGGAGGCGGTGACTTTTTTGGTCCGGGTCAAGGAAGCGCTGGAGGACCCCGCGCGGCTGGTGCTCGATATTTGAGCGCTGGCACGAATCGCACACTTGGATACCGGTGGTAGATCAATTAGGTACGCGGGGAAATTTTCGCGATGCCAACCTTCGCAATTGTCGATGGCGTGAAAATCCAGTTCTATTTCGACGAACACCCGCCACCGCATTTCCACGCTGTTTTCGGTGAATGCATGGCGCAAATTCAAATCGATCCAACGCAGGTCTTGCGGGGATCGTTACCACCGGCGAAGCTTGCAACGGTGCTTGTCTGGGCACCGAAGAACCGTGCCGGGTTAATGAACGCCTGGACAGCTATCGCGGCCGGCCGGAAGCCATCGAGGCTGCAATGAGCGAGATCATTCGCATAAAATCTGTCGAGCCTGTCCTCCACGGCGTTGTGAAAATCGTCTGGCTGGACGGATTCGAGGCTATCGTTGACCTGCGTCCGGTAATCGCCGAGGGCGACGTTTTTGAACCTCTGCGTGGCTCGCCAGAACGCTTCAATTCCGTGAAACTCGCCGAGTTCGGGCACGCGATCTACTGGCTCGACAACGATGGCGATGAGATCGATTTCGGCTCGGACCAGCTTCGCCGCCGCGCCGAACGCCAGGCGGAAATTCTGCGGCTCGCCAGCTAATTTCTGAAAGATCCCATGACCTACGATCTTATCGTCATCGGAACCGGCCCCGGCGGCTATGTCTGCGCGATCCGCGCCGCGCAGCTCGGCTTAAAAGTTGCCGTCGTCGAAAAACGCAAGACGCATGGCGGCACTTGCCTGAACATCGGGTGCATTCCTTCGAAGGCGCTGCTCCATGCTTCCGATAAATTCGCCGAAGCCGCGCACGAGCTTGCTGCCTTCGGGGTCATTACCGGCAAGCCGAAACTCGATCTCGCGGCGATGATGAAACACAAGGACGAGACGGTCGCCGCCAATGTCAACGGTGTCGGCTTTCTGTTGAAGAAGCACAAGATCGACGCTTTTTTCGGGTTCGGCACGATCGCGGCGCCGGGCGCAATCGACGTGACGGCAAACGACGGATCAACCCAAAGGCTTGAGACCAGGAATATCGTCATCGCCACGGGCTCGGATGCCGCGCGGCTTCCAAGCATCGAGATCGACGAAAAAACGATCGTTTCCTCGACCGGCGCGCTGTCGTTCGGAAAAGTTCCCGCAAACTTTCTCATCGTGGGGGCGGGCATCATCGGCCTCGAACTCGGCTCGGTCTGGAGCCGCCTCGGCGCGGCGGTGACCGTCGTCGAATATTTGGACCGTATCTTGCCAGGGTTCGACGGCGAAGTCGGAAAGCAGTTCCGGCGCATGCTGGAGAAACAAGGCTTTCATTTCCATCTCGGCCATAAGGTGACCAAGGCCGAAAAAACGAAATCGGGCCTCAACGTCAGCATCGAACCTTCGGACGGAGGCGATGCTTCGGTGCTCGCCGCCGATGCCGTGCTCGTCGCGGTCGGCAGGCTCCCCGTCACCGAAGGGCTGGGCTTGGACACTGTTGGCGTCGCGCTGGACCGTGGCCGCGTCGTGATCGACGACCGTTTTGCAACCAATGTCGCGGGGATCTA
>DATBYR010000145.1:0-3512 GCA_036513565.1 Methylocella sp.
AGGGTCATCATTCGTCGATGGCGGCGTCGGCAGTTTTCTCACCAAGGGGCATCTGCTCAGCCAGCCCTCGGCGGTAGATCAGCGATGGCTCAAGCTGGCGCCAGGCAACCAGGCGCGAATTCAGGTGCCGACACTGCGCAACGTGGACAAGCGGCCGTATCCGGCCTTCGTGAAGGCCTATATGCACAACGGATATTTCACGAGCCTGAAGGCGATCGTGCATTTCTACAACACGCGCGACATCCTGCCGCGCTGCCCGTCCCATGACGTCGGTGAAGGTACGACATGCTGGCCGGCGCCGGAGTCGACCGACAACATGAACACGAGCCGAGTTGGGCGCCTGGGCCTGTCAGACGCTGAGGAGGATGCGATCGTGAGCTTCATGCAGACGCTGACCGACGGGTTTATGCCTGTCAACCAGCAGTAAGTCGGGTCATCAGCCGTCGGCGGCCTCGTTCATCTCTGCGAAGAGACAGAGCTCGCGCCCGCGCTATGTTGCGTTTTGCCTCCAACAATCGCCAGGGAATGAGAGCTGCTCGCCTTTTGAGCGCTGTTAGCAAACTGGCGACATTCCGGCGGCTTGATTGAATATCCGCCTTCCACCCATCGCTGAAATTCAAACTGGGCCACGGCGGCCGCGTGGCTTGACGCAGGCCCTCCCTCTTCTTACCTTGAGAACAATAACGCGCGCGGTATTGTCCCGCGCCCGCGTTCGCGAGAGATGGCTCATGTCCACCGTTAAAGTCACCGATGCCAATTTCAAATCCGAAGTGATGGGGGCGGGCGGGCCGGTTGTTGTGGATTTCTGGGCCGAATGGTGCGGTCCGTGCAAGATGATCGGACCGGCCCTCGAGGAAATCGCCAAGGAAATGCAGGGCAAGGTGACCATCGGCAAGCTGAATGTCGATGAAAACCCTGGCGTGGCGAGCACCTACGGCATCCGCAGCATACCGACGCTGATGCTGTTCAAGGATGGCAGAATGGCCTCCTCGAAGGTCGGCGCCGCGCCGAAAAGCGAGTTGAAAAAATGGATCACCGAGGCTATCTGACCGTTGCAATCGCGGCGCGTTAAGAAAAAAGGACCTCGCGCGAGGTCCTTTTTGCGTGCAAGATGTCCTAAACTCTTTCGGGGAGGATACGCGTCAGCTTGTCGATATTGCGTGGGCTGCGTTGGGACGCGCATGAGCAAATATGCGGTGAAGGAGATTTTTCTCACGTTGCAGGGCGAAGGCGCGAACGCCGGGCGCGCCGCCGTATTCTGCCGCTTTTCCGGCTGCAATCTCTGGTCCGGCCAGGAAAAAGATCGTGGCCTCGCCGTTTGCGGCTTTTGCGACACTGATTTCGTCGGCATGGACGGCACTGGCGGCGGCAGCTTTGCTGACGCCGAAGCGCTTTCTATAGCCATCGAGGGCGCTTGGACCGCAGGCGAAAAGGACCGGTTTGTAGTTTTCACCGGTGGCGAACCGTTGTTGCAGCTCGACGCGGCGCTGATCGGCGCGGTACATGCCAGGGGCTTCGAAATCGCGGTCGAAACCAATGGCACCCTCGCCCCGCCGCCCGGTCTCGATTGGCTTTGCGTCAGCCCAAAAGCGGGCGCGCCCCTCATTGCCAACTCGGGGTCCGAGCTGAAGCTCGTTTTCCCGCAACAAGGCCTGGGGCCGGAAGAATTGTGCGGCCTCGCGTTCTCGCATTTTTGGTTGCAGCCGATGGACGGTGACGAACGCGCCGCGAATACGGCGGCCGCCATCGCCTATTGTCTCGATCACCCGCGCTGGCGGCTGAGCCTCCAAACTCATAAGTTCATCGGCATGCTATGACGGTTTATTAGTGAAGATCTCCCAGGCGTTCAGTTTCGAGGCGGCGCACCTTCTGCCGAATGTTGCCGAAGGGCACCGGTGCCGCCGGCTGCACGGGCATTCTTATCGCGTGGAATTGCGGCTTGAGGGTCCTGTGGATCCCATCACCGGCTTTGTTGCCGATTTCTTCGCGATCGAGGCCGCCTTCAAACCTTTGCTCGGCCGGCTCGACCATCGTTATTTGAACGATATCGAGGGGCTCGAAAACCCGACGGCGGAAAATATCGCGATCTGGATCTGGGAGCGGACAAAAACCGCCCTGCCCCAAGTCGCGAGCGTTGTTGTGTTCGAGACACAGGATTGCTTCGCGGAATATAACGGAATTTGAGCGTGGCTCGCCTGCCCCGCCATATCGCCGTTCCGCGTCCGCGCGAACCGCCGGAAACGCCGCCGCGCGTCGCCGATTTGTTTCAATTGCAATTCAAGGCCAACAAGCTCGTCCGCTGAATCGACGCGAGACGCTAGCCGCGCCCGGCGCGGCCGTCTTCGCCGGCGGCCCCTGCCCCCTCGCCCGTGTCCAGCTCTTTCTGTTCGAGCCACACATCAACGCGGCAAATTCACCAGTTTTTGCTTGCTGGCCGGGCAAATGAGGGCGCCGTTTGGCAAGCCGAAGCGGCATTGATTTCAGGCCAACCACCTCTGGCTCATTCGAGAATTTTGGTGGCGGAGTGCTTTAATACCAAGTCTCGTTGGTCATGACCGATAAGTCTCGGGTTCCGACTCTTGCTCTGCCCGCTGGCCGGTTTTTGCTCCGCCGTTGACAACTGTCACGCACTCAACAAGAAACCGTGATGGTTATGTCACGTGCGATAGCTAATTTCCTCCGTTGTGTTCAACACAAGGGAGGAAAACATGTCGCTAGGAATTTTGAATCGAAATCGCTGGCCGCGCAGGGCGGCCGGGGCTACCGTATTTGGTGCCGTGATGTCCTGCGGTTTGGCTGCCGCCGACGATCGGGCTGATAAGGATGACGCTGCACATCGCGTCAAGACAGACACGCCGATCAAACACCTGATTGTGTTCATCGGCGAGAACCGAACCTTCGACCATATCTATGCCACTTACCAACCGAAGCACGGCCAATCGGTCGCCAACCTTCTGTCAAAGGGCATTATTGATTCGGAGGGCATGCGGGGACCGAATTTCATGCGGTCGAAACAATACCAAATAAACCAGCCTTACCCGTCCACATTTTTCATCGACGCCCTGGTTACAGCGGGCAAGACGAGCTACCTGCAATCACCGGGTACGCCGCCGCTTCCGGTACCGAATACTTCCTACGTGCCGCCCAAGCCGGGCGGGCTCGACCTGGGTCAGGCGCCGTTCGACCCAGCTCTCGTGCCGGACTCGGAGCTGTCGACAATCGAGCCGTCGCTTGAAAAGTCTGATCTCGGCCTCTTGCGTACCGGCGCCTCGGGGCTTCCGAAGAGCTCAAACGACACGCGCGTTGCCAACGCCACGAAGCTCTTCAACGGCGTTTTCCAGATCACTAATCCAGCAACTCTCCCCTATGATAGTTTTACGGGCGACATGGTGCATCGCCTTTTCCACATGTGGCAGCAGTCGGACTGCGACGTAAAGAACGCCACACCAAGTAATCCTTCCGGCTGCCTCAGCGACCTTTATCCCTTCGTCGGTGTCGCGCGCATGGATGAT
>DATBYR010000146.1:0-12789 GCA_036513565.1 Methylocella sp.
CGAAAATGGAGGTCGTAATTCTCAGGCCGTTTCAAGAGGACGCGATAGTAGCCCGTTTCGAGATGCTGCATGAAGATAGGGGGTGGGCGGCACGGAAAAGAAGACGGTGTCCGGCCCAGGGGCGCTGCAGGCCACGTAATAGTCTTCGGCATGGCCAATGTATTTTTCGGCGAGCGCGTAAAGTTCTTCGAATTTGAAGAGATCAATCCCAGACAACGAATGGTCGAATCCGAACGGCTCTCGGTCAATTAAATTCCGCAGGATCGAGCTGCAGCCCTGCAGGGCGATCGAGCGTAACCATTTTAAACATATTCCAACTCCTTCTCGATCGCGATCAAGTTTTCTTACTACGCGAAACTGCAGCCTCCGAAGGCGGCAGTTTAGCCGACATCCCAGCGGCATGATGCCTTTGGATGCAAAAACGTTACGCGGTCCGCCGTGATTTTATGAAATATTGCCGGGCTTTTAAAACCCCGGAAGACCCAAATGCGGGTTAGAACCACTTGTCAAGGCGATTTCACTAAAAATGCCGGAAGGACGGCCGCGGGACGACCAAACTCCGCCCCTCCGTATCCTTGAACACTGGCGGCGCGCTACCTGGCATGGCCGTGGCAACCGGCCGCACCAAGATCCCGGCGGCGGCGGCATCGGCTTCGAAGGCGCCGCTGTGGGAAGGCGGCACGGCGCAAAGAATCTCATAATCGTCGCCACCCGTAAGAATCGTTTCGAGGAGAGATGGGGCTTCGTGCAAAATTTTCCGCGCGGCTTTGGAGAGCGGCACGTCGGCGGTCTCGACCTCGGCGGTCATTCCGGTCAGACGCA
This sequence comes from Methylocella sp., assembly GCA_036513565.1. GTDB lineage: Bacteria > Pseudomonadota > Alphaproteobacteria > Rhizobiales > Beijerinckiaceae > Methylocapsa. The sequence continues at coordinate 823 of DATBYR010000146.1, forward strand.
ACATTTTGGCAAGATCCCCCGCAAATCCATCGGAAATGTCCATGGCCGCGTGCGCATGGGCGCGCAGCGCCTCGCGCAGGCCAAGACGCGGGCGCGGCAGAAGGGTGCGGCCGGCGAGATAGGCAGCGTCCGCTTGGCTGACGCAATGGGTCCACTTCGCGTCTTGCGCCACGTCGAGGCGAAATTTCAAGCCCAAGGCCGCGTCCCCAATTGTCCCCGTCACATAAATGCGGTCGCCCGCCGCGACGCCCGCACGCAAGATCATTTTTTGCGCCTGAACGGTGCCGAAAGCGGTTATTGAGACGATGAGCGAGCCTGAACTCTTCACGGTGTCGCCGCCCAGGAGCGGGCATTTATAGGCCGCAGCATCCTCGCCGAGCCCTTGCGCGAAACCCGCGAGCCAATGCGCCGTCCAATCTTCCGGCAAGGCAAGCCCGAGGAGAAAACCGGAAGGCTCCGCGCCCTTGGCGGCAAGATCGGAGAGGTTCACCCGCAAGGCCTTGCGTGCGACCGCTCCCGGCGGATCGTCCGTAAAGAAGTGCACTCCGGCGATCAACATATCCGTGGTCGCGACGATATCGTGGCCCGGTTTTTGGGCGAGAATCGCAGCATCGTCGCGCAGGCCAAAGGCCCCCGGCCCCGCTAGCGGCGCGAAGTAGGTCGCGATCAATTCGTCTTCGGACGGCCTGTTCATGAAACCTACTCGCGCGGAAATTCCGCCGCGCGGCACTGGCGCGCTAGTGCGTCCAGCACCGCATTGATCATTCCGGCTTCCTCGGGGCCAAAAAAGGCGCCGGCGATATCGACATATTCCTTGATCGCGACACGCGCCGGAACGTCCGCGCGCTCCTTCAATTCATAGGCCCCCGCGCGCAAAATCGCGCGCATGACGGAGTCGATCCGTGCCAAGGGCCAGCCCGCCGCCAAGGCTTTGTCGATAAGCCGGTCGATCGGACCCTGGGCGGAAACAACGCCGGTCAGAATATCGCTGAAAAACGCGGTTTCCGCATCCTTATATTGCACACCCTCGATTTCATTGCCGAGCCAGAACGACTCGAATTCGGCGCGGGTCTCCTTCAGGCCTTTCCCGGTGACCTCCATTTGATAGAGAGCCTGAACGGCGGCGAGGCGGGCGGCGGAACGCCGGTCGGCATTGGCCATCAGGACGCCCCGATTGCAAGCTTCAGCCGATAGATCGAAAGAGCCGCCCGCGCCGCATCGCCACCCTTGTCGCCTTGGCGGGGGTCCGCGCGCGCGAAGGCTTGGGCCTCGCTCTCGACGGTCAAAACGCCATTGCCAAAGGCGAGTTTTCGCGCAAGGGAAATCTGCATCAAGGCGCGCGCGCTTTCGTTGGCGACGATCTCGAAATGATGGGTCTCGCCGCGAATGACGCAACCGAGCGCCACCGCCCCGTCGAAAGGATGTTTTGCGTCTTGGGCATGATCGAGCGCGATCGCTAGGGCGAGCGGGATTTCGAGCGCGCCTGACACGCCGACGAGGTCGAAGGAGGCTCCCGCCTTGGCAAAGGCCGTTTTCGCTCCCTCCAAGAGCATCGCGGCGATTTCTTCGTAATAGCGTGCCTCGACAATGAGGAAGCGCGTGCCCCTGGCTTCAAGGAGGGGCGGAGACCGGCGCGGCGAGGCCATGATCTTTACTCGAAACCAGGGGAGGTGCGGGCAAGGCGGCCTCAAGTAACAAGCGAAACGTTCCGCCGCAAGCCCGGGGCCGAAGGATTGCCGGGATTGCAGCGTCGCCAAAATCAGGTATTCCGGAAATATCCCGGGCGCTTACGCCGTGCCTTTTGCGCCGTCGGCCGCCCAATATGCGCGGACATCGCGCGTCGCCGTCCTCACGAGGAAGCGCGATAGCCGTGCTGTAGTTTCGTCGAACGAATGATCGCGCGCGCCTCGCCATCATGACCTGCCGCGCATGCGTCGGCCGCGCGGCCCAGATCGGCCTCGATCTGATCGTACACCGACCGGTTGACATTTCCACTCTTGACGTCGGCGTCGAGCACGGTTTGATAGTGGTTGAGATCATTCGTGCAGGCGGTGCCCTCGGGCAATTTCGGCCAGTTCGGCGCAGCCGGCCCCTGGGGCGCTACAGCCGCGACCGGTGCGGAGGAGCCAGAGGTTTGATTGCAGCCGCCGATGGCTATCGCGGCGAGAAAAACCCCCGTCGAAATCGATGCGGTACTGGATATTGATCCAAATCTGGACGTTTTTCGCATGGCAAACTCCGCAAGACGCGCTCGGCTTGAGTTTCGTCGGCCGCCGTCGTGTCAGTACACATGGGGCCAGGGATAATCAACCGGAATGGATCGCCGCCGGGAGCGCCGCGGGACACTTTCCGCTATCCATGGGTTGCCTCTGAAGGTCTGGCTCGACCACGGCAAACGGATCCAACCCGCCGCAACCGTACCTGCCGGAGGATTTCGCCAAGCTATTTGCTGTCCATGGAAGTGAGAGCGCGCATGCGGGAAAGCCATGTCGACGCCGGGGCTGCCTTCCGTCGAGCTTGTTGATGACGACGCGGCGGTGCGGCGCCCGTTCGCAATCGACCCTACTGCCCACTTTGATTCCAAACAGATCGCGTCCCGGCTTGGGGAACGTGACCTGTCCCTTGCTCGTGATGATCGCCGCCATGTCATGCTTGGAACGCAAAATTTCGCATGTAGGAGGCCGGTGGTCGAAAGCATCCTCGACGCAGGATGGCTCGGGAAGCGCGGCGCATGCGAGGCAGGAATTTTGGTGGATAAGTGGGCGCGCGTATCGAGGGGCGGCAAGTCGCGTGCTAGACGCGTGGAACTGGTTATTTTCGAGGAGGGTCGAAGGTGGCCACAAAATGCGCGCGTGCCGCCGATTCGCCAAACCCATTGCACCATGCCGGTCGCTTGCAGGAATTGATCGCCGGGTTCGGCGTCGAAGCGATGACCTTCGTCGCCAAACCAAAGGTGGAGGACACCGCCCATCAGTGGCTCGCGCGGGCAAACCTCGATCCCGATGACCCACACAGCGCCGATACTATCGCGCAAGCCCTGATGCTGGCTTTGGAGCTCGCGACGTTTACCCCCTCTCTGAGCGGCAGTACGGCGGTTGACCGGCTGGTCCGGCGCCGCGGTCCTTCCAACGGAGAGGAACGAGCCGCATTGGAGGCCCTCCGGCAGGCGAGTTTCCGGCTCTTGCGCATCCGCTCTCTCGCTCGCGATGGAGTTTTGCTGGCCGAGGACTTGGCGACGGGTAAAACATTGTCGATTCTCGATCGCGCCATTCCGGTTGCAGCCACGGGGCTGGCCCTGGCCGCACGGCTTTGTCCGCTTCCGGGCGGAATTTTTGCGGCCGTTGGTCCGCTGACGCCGCTCGACGATGCAGCTCTCGAGGTCGCGATGGGATTTGTCCGGCCAGGCAAAGGAGTGGCCAATCCGCCGCGCTGCGCCGCCGCTATCTACCGGCATGTCGTGCGGCACGGCGCGCCACAAATCCGTGGCCTGAACCATTTCCCCGAAACGGAGGACGATCCGTCGTTTTTCGAACCCGAAGACACCGAACTCGATTCGCTCGCCCATGCGTGGGCCAAGCTTTCGAGCGAGGCCGTGCTCCCCTCCGCCAGTGTGAACGCGGCGAGGAGCCTCACTTCCGTGGACCGGCTCGTCGAGGCCCTCGCATCTTCGATCGCGGCGCAGCGCGGCGGCAAGCGCCCGCTTGCCGATGCCTATTCGCGGTTGGCGTCGATCCAAATGGAGACCATGGAGCGGCGCGCCGCCGTTGGGTTCGGCGGGGACCCGGCGCCGCTCGATCGCGTGGCTGTCGCGATTGAGCGTGGCATCGCCGGAAACTGGCTCCCCAGCGCGGTGCGTGCCCTGTTCGACCATCTGAGACGCCTGCTTATGATAACCGCCAACGCTGGCGCCAGACGTGGCGACGAGGATCTTGCCCGGGTCGTTCAACTCATTCGGGCGCTGCGCGCCAAGACGGTCGATCATGGCTGCACCGAGCAGGAAGCCCTGGCTTCGGCAAACAAGGTGGCGGAACTCCTCGATCGCCATGGATTGTCGCTCAGCGAAATCGAGCTTCGCCGGCAGGCGTGCGAAGGCCTCGGCATCGACACCGGCCGCCGTCGGCGCGGCGCCTTCGACGCATGCGTTCCTAGCATTGCCGCCTTCTGCGACTGCAAGGTGTGGGGCGAAACGACCCCGGCCGGTTTGCTCCGCCATGTGTTTTTCGGTCTTCCGGCCGATGTCGAGGCCGCCCATTTCCTCTACGATCTCATCGGCGTGACCTTCGAGACGGAAACCGCGCGGTTCAAGACTGGCGCCATCTATGCCGGCTTGGAAACGGGCGAGCGCCGCAACGCCGTGAATTCCTTTCAAACCGGGCTTTCGCAAGGGATCGGCGGCAAGTTGAAGGCGATGAAAGCCGAGCGCGATGCTTTCAACCGGACCTCGTCCGGACGTGATCTCGTGCCGCTGAAAACCTCGGTCATCGATGACGAACTGGCAAAGCTCGGACTGTCGTTCCACGTGACAAGCCGGGGCCGCAGGAAACGCGTGTTGGCCGATGCCTATGCGGCCGGGCAAATCGCCGGATACCAATTCGAGGTACGGGCGGGCATCGCGGCGGGCAACGCCAACTGATCGCGGCGCGGCGCCGCGCGTGCGGCGGGCCGCGATGGATTCTGGCTGGCGCGCTTTCTGGTCTGGCGCGGCGGCGAAGGTAGCGGGATTTGCGGCGTTTCGTGACCGCGCCTCGATGACCTCGACACTCGGTGAATCGGACACCTTCGATGACTTTCGGCAATTGCTGTTCGCCGTTCAAGTCACGATCAGCTTGAACACCATCAGTTGGGTGGCCGCCGGCGAAAGTGATCCTTTCGTACGCACCATTGAACTTACCGCGACGGTTACCGCGAGTGAGCGTTCGCTTCTTCGTGGCCAATGGCACCTACGACGCGCACAATGGTTCATTGTCCGTTTGTTTACGAAGCGGGCAATTCCGAAGCTGGTGAACCAACTAACGTCAGCCGGGGACGCACTCGCCCCTGTAATTGCTCACCGCCAGATCCTGCCGCGAGAGGTCGACAATATGAGGTCGATCGCCGCCGGCGCGACTGCGACGATAGCAGCACAAAAGCCGGCGGAATTGTCGAACAAGGGGGCATCATCACGCTTATTGACGAGCGCGGCGTAAAGGTGCATGGGGTTTCCTATACGCGCAACCAAGCGCGCACGCCGGAATGACGGTGGCGTTCTGGTGCAATCAGCATCGCCGGCAGGCTCCTTGTTGTTACTAAAGACTGGTTGAAGTTCCGCGCTGATCCGGCGGCCCCGTCGATTTTGCGCCCTGAAATGATCCTCGCGTAGTGTTTCATTGCCGCCAATCAACCTGAATTGGCGTCGATCCGACTTCCTAAGTCGAACTACATTAGTCATTTTGAAACAATCCGGTTGTCGTGAAAAGGAGCATCATGCGCGCCAGAGCTTCCAAGGATGGTCTCACTCTGAGGCTGATCGCCGGCACCAACAACGTTCTTCTTGCGATGGATCTCAGCGATGCGAAACGCGCTGGCTGTCTTGGTTTCACCATCGAAAGAACCGACGTTGACACCGGCGACCGACGTTGGCTGCCGAACCTGGTGCGCTTTCCAAACGATCCAGACGGACGGAATGTTACATCGGCTCGCGCTCCGATCCAGAAATTTCGTTGGGGCGACTACACGACGGAGCCGGGGAAGCGGTATCGATATCGGGTCATCGCTCGTAATGGATCGACCGCCGACGTTCTCCGCCAGGGCGTAAGCGCCGAGAAACCTGGAGCCTTCGATACGATCCCCGGCGGCGTGATGGTCGAGGTCCGCACCGAAGACTCGCGTCAGAATGAGACCGCCGTATTCTTCAATCGCAGCGCCGCCGCAAGCGAAGCCTATGTCCGGCGCTTCGGCAACAATGATCCAGCCACAATACCCGAAGCCTTAGTTTGGCTCTCCAGGGGGTTGGAAGAAGCCATTCTCGCTTTCATCGCCAAGACTGCCGACGAACGATTTGCTCTTCATGCTGCCGTTTATCAATTTCAGAAGGAGGATTTGCTCGCGGCGCTGCAGCAGGCGAAGGCGCGCGGCGTGGATGTTGCCGTCGTCTATCACGCTCGCACGAAGAACGCCTCTGATAAGACCAAGGAGAAAAACGAAGCGGCGATCGCCAAAGCGGGGATTGTTTTCGCAAAGCCGCGCGCGGCTGATCCGCCGGGCGCGATCATGCACAACAAGTTCGTGGTCCTCCTGCGCAAGGACACCGCTGGGGCCGCGCGGCCAATTTCCGTCTGGACCGGTTCGACCAACTGGACCGACGGCGCGATTTACGGCCAGCTGAATGTCGGCCACGCCATCTATGACGCAACGGTCGCCGAGTCTTACGACGCCTATTTCAACCTTTTGAGTCAGGATCTCGACTCGCATGGCATGAAAGGTCAGGTCGCGGCCTTGACGCCGGTTCCGACGGCGCCGGCGCGCGCAAGTGTGGCGCACGGTGTCACACCCATCTTCTCGCCGCAAGCAAATCTCGCGATGATCGACCTTTATGCTGACATCTGCCAGCAAGCCAAGGTGCTTTTCGTTGCGGCCCCATTTCTGTTGCACGAGAAGATCCGCGCGACCTTCAACGAGGCTCCGGCCGGGACGCTGCGCTTTCTCCTGGCCGACAAGGAAGGATCATTTGGCCGGGAAGGGGAGATCGAGCTCATCCAGCGCAACCCGGCGAACGTCGCCAGCGTCGCTACCATTCTGAAGACGCCTCTCAATGACTTCCAGGGCAAGCTCCTCGAGGACACCGAGTCCTTCCATCACGCCGGCGTTCACATCCATTCGAAGATCATCGCGGCTGATCCTTTCGGCGCCGATCCCATCCTGGTCACCGGCTCAGCCAATTTTTCCAACAATTCAACGCGCGTGAACGATTCGAACAGCCTTGTCATCCGCGGCGACACCGCCGTCATGGACATATACGCCACGGAATTCATGCGGATGTTCGAGCATTATTGGTTCCGGTACCGCCGTTCCCAGGAAGAGGCCGAGGCAAAAGCGCAAGGAAAGCCCGTCGATCAGACGCTCACCTTGAAAGAGGAGGCCAGCTGGGCGGACAAGTATTACCTGGAGGGGTCGCCGGAGATGCTCGATCGTCAAGCTTTCGCGGGCATGGTGGTCTGAGCCGGTTCGAGCCGCGCGAGTCAGCTGTCGTTTCCGCCGCCGCGTTGCGCCGCGCCTTGAGCCAATGCCGGCCGCGTGATTTCCACGCCGCAGCCCGAGCCCCGGCAGGTCGTCTTAAGTGGGGGCGAGCGTTCCCGGTCCTTCGTCGTTCGGGGCACCGGGCGGATGGTCCTGCTTAACGAGCGGATCAAGGCCTCGACAGTATTTGTAACCGTTGGCGGTACTTTTCCGTTAAGGTGCGATCCCGGCGGTTCATGCGTATATTGCGGCGGATAAAGGCATCGAAAGCAAAAATGCGGGCAGCTCCGATGGCGCCCCCTTCACGCCGGACGCGCGCCAGTGATCTGCGCTTGGTTGATCGTCCGGGTGATCCGAAATGAGGGGCAAGGCTTGACAGTTGTATTTGTGACAGTTACACAGCGAATTGATATCAATTTTGTGACAATTGCGAACAGAAAGCGGGACTTCAAAGCGTATCCACCTGGCTAGCCGGGCTTAAATTGAAGGCGAGCGAGCTCTGTCTGACTTAATTCCAATGGGCTATCGTCGATCGGCCCCATTTTACAGATTTCAGAATGCCGTAGACATTAATCCTGCCCACTTTTTGAAAATTAAAGGACTTGAAAGTCCCGCCCATCGTGAAGTGTAAATCGATACATTTTTTATGCAGCTTAATTGAAGGAACCAATTTGAAAGCCACCCGAGGTAAGAGGGGAAATTGTCGTGCGAGTAGGGATTATTGGCGGTGGTCCTGGCGGCCTCATGACCGCTTACCTTCTAGACCGCAAGTCGCCTGTGAGATTACGAAGCAAGATATTTGAGGCTAGCAATCGGCTTGGCGGAAAGCTCCTTACAGCGCAATTCGAGTGTGCTTCAGTTCGATATGAGGCAGGAGCCGCTGAGCTGTACGGATACTCCCAAATCGGGCCGGATCCATTGTATAATCTCATCAAAAGCTTCGATCTTGCGACGAAGGATATGTTTGGTCGAACGGTTGTGTTGGACGGCCAGATCCTAGCTTCCCCGGCGGATATCAAGCGTCACCTCGGCGGCAAAACTCTGACCGCGATCCAGGATTTTCATAAGCGTGGCCGAAGGTCGATTAGCCCCGCTGCTTACTACGATTCCGGTTGGCCCGATGACAATAAGCATCCCTGGTCGCGCCGGTCCTTCCAATCCGTGCTTGCCAAGGTTCCGGACAAGCAGGCTCGGCGCTATTTGAAGGTTGCGGTGCATTCCGATCTAGCGACCGAACCTCCTTATACGAGCGCTCTATTCGGCGTGGAGAACGCCCTGATGGTTCACAAGGATTACGTGCGCCTGTACTCGTTGGAAGGCGGGATGGAGCGCCTGACTCAAGCCCTTATGGAGAACACGTCCGCGCAAATGGCGCTGAACAGCCCGGTGGTGCGCGTGACGAAGAGCCAGTTTGGGACCTATAATATCTATTACCGCTATCGCGAGAAAATATTTTCCGAAGAATTCGATGCGGTCGTCGTGGCGTTACCAAACGTCTGGATACCCAGCATCGAATGGGAGGGAAAGCGGCTGGAAGAGGCCATGTGCAAACACCATCTATATTACGAAGGGATGGCGCACTATCTCCGAATCTGCCTCCTTTTCCAAAAGCCATTCTGGCGAGAAGTAATCAGCGGTTCCTATTTCCAGTCCGACGCATTCGGCGGCTGTTGCGTATATGATGAAAGCAGCAAGCTCGACTCAGGAAACTACGGTACTCTCAGCTGGTTACTCGCTGGATCCGAGGCCTTGCTGAGGAGTAATCTAGAGGATCGGATATTGATCGAGCGGGCTCTTGCCTCGCTTCCAAAAGCCCTTTCAGCGGGGCGCGCGTTGTTCCTGGAGGCTAAGGTCCATCGCTGGGTTGGAGAGGTGAGCGCCCCTCGTGTGGGTTACTGGATTCGGGGCGCAAAAAGACGGCATTTTCCAGAGCCGCAGGGGCATCCTGGACTACTAGTGGTTGGCGATTACCTTTTCGACACGACACTCAACGGAGTGCTGGATTCAGCGGACATTGCGACAAACTTGGCGCTGCGTCATCTTGGTATCAAAAGGCGTCCCTTTTCACTTGAGGCTCCGCGCCTCGGCTGGCAAGCACAGAACGGCGCCGACCTCAAGAAATCATACCTTGTGCATTACGACGGAGGAAAAGATTACAAGAGCTCGTACAAGGCCTACTTCGATCACAAACATGTAATCAAGCTAATAAAGATCGTATGGGGTATAAAACCCCCTTATCGTTTGTTGGAGAGCGGTTCAGCGAGCGGGCTTTCTATCGATGCGTTTGCAAAGTCCAAAGTGGATGCTTGGGGGATCGAAAATAATCACTTTATCTACAACAAAACTCCACAACGCCTAAAGACAAAGAACGTTCTCGCCGACGTACGTGACATCCCATTCGAGGATAATTTTTTCGACTTCGTTTATGATACCTCCCTGTGTTGCTTGCCAGAGTGCGACCTCGACGGAGCCATACAGGAACTGCGTCGAGTGACGCGGTACGGGATTTACCTAGGCGTGGTCACCGGCGATGTGAAGCTGTCCATCGCTGTCAAGGACGATCTTCACTATGGCGTGCAGACGTTGAGCATGCTCTCTGAGTGGTCCGAACGCTTTAGGCGTAACGGCTTTCGACTGGCCATTAACGATAAGAACATCCTGCGTAGCGTCTGGAAGGTCGAAAATGAAGTAGGCGATGGCAAGGTTTGGTATCCAAATAGACTAGCCCTGAAAGATGTGTTTTATACAAAGGAGTCCACGATAGACTTCCTGGGAGCCAAGACATTTGAAATCGGCGCGAGGGTACCGATTTCCCCAAATGGGAGGCATAAGATCAATGGGAGGCATAAGATCAAAGCTGCATCAATTGCATGAGTGCAAGAGGCGGCGCGCTTATACTTTGGGAGAATTAGTCCATGAAAATGGTCAAGGCGACTGAGAAATACGAAGCGTGGTTAGCCGACCAGGTTCCAATCAATCAGGCCGGCCTCGACGAAAAGCACGAGTATATGGCTGGGGAGATTTTCCCCTTTATGAGAGCGACATACTATCGTTGGATACAGATATGGTTTGAAGAAAAGGATTTTAAGAAACTCAACGAGGCCCCCACCGTATTATCAGTCGGCGACCTCCATACAGACAACTTTGGTTCCTGGCGTGACGTCGAGGGAAGGTTGGTTTGGGGAATCAATGATTTCGATGAAGCTTACCCATTGGCGTATACAGCCGATCTCGTGCGACTTGTAACCAGCGCGTACCTCGCTCTCGAAGTGGGTTACAATTCTATTCCAATGGAAACCATCAGCCGTCACGTCCTAGCCGGTTACAAGAGTGGATTGAGCCAAGGCGGCGGGCCAATTGTGCTGGCCGAGGAATCCGGCAACTATGCCCTTGACTGAAGTATGAGGACGCGGGTAGCTTAACCGGCAAGACAAACAACTCAAAAGACCGAACGAAAGGGAACGCTATGAGAGAGGCCGTGATGATTAAATGCCCGAATACGGGCGAAATGGTTCCTACCGGGTTAGCGATGGATAAAGAGAGTTTCAAGATGGCGGCCCTCGAAAACAATTCGGTTGAGTGCCCAGCATGTCATCAGACGCACACTTGGTCGAAGAAAGATGCGTCGCTCCAAGAGCCCCCGCCGCGTCAATAGCGGTGAGGCCGACTATTGTGGCGTTTATGACGATCGTCATATCGCCAACCAAACAGTGAATAAGGAATCTTCGAAATCTGCCCATCACGTCCACAAGTAACTTCTTCATTCCACGCTCCATGAAGAAACCCGACTCATTGGCCGGGTTTCATGGTCTTCGGTTTTGCTTTCGCCTTGCGCTTACCGAGCGGCTTATGCGGCTGTGGGGGCGCTCTCAGGAGCGCTTGCACAGCCTTCTGAAATTCAGGGTCTTTTGTAGGATCTTTGGTTTTGGCCATGACGAACTTACTTAGTCGAAAACTCGACCCCGTAAAGATATTTCAACACGCTACAAATTTCCATGCAAGCGATCATAGGCTGCGGAGCATCCTCTCACCAGATAAGCCAGAAGATTTCCTAATCGCTGGACCGTCAATGGTCCTATCCGCATTCGCAAGCGAGCTTTACCTCAAATGTTTTTTGTGTGCAGAAAATGGTGAGGTTCCAAATGAACACAATCTTAAAACACTCTTTCTACGCCTTGCCCCGTCAACACGCCGACGGCTAGAAGAGCTATGGGACGAGGATATAAAGCAGCCCCATAAACAAGCAGATTTCAATCTCATACGCTCACTGCCAGAGGGGCAAAATCTACAGTTGGATTTGCTTTACGCGCTTGATATAGGAGCAACCGCTTTCATCGAGTTGCGATATTTCTATGAAAAAAAGCGAGCGTTTTTCATATTGGGAGAATTCCCTTCCATATTGCGAAAAGTCATTCTTGAAAAGTTTCCACATTGGGCGGAGATGATCCCTGCCACACTGGCCATAGGCCCAGTTCGTTGAAAGCAAAAACCACTCGAAGTATGCCGCTTACCCCTCGCGGCCTATAGTCAACCACAAACCCCCCTCCCTCTAGGTCCGCATCTTCGATGCTCCCAATCCGTATGATTGTTGAGCCAGCCATGTGGCGCAACAGAGCTATGGCTGATTTTGGGTGACGGCGTGAATCAAGCGGCGGATTTGGCTTCGGGCGCGACTTCGATTCCGTCTTGGAATTTGACACCCTGGATGACTTTCGGCAACTGGTTTTGACCTTGCAGTCTTCGCCAAGTTTT
>DATBYR010000147.1:0-8252 GCA_036513565.1 Methylocella sp.
ATTGTGCGCGATTTTTGTTGGGCATCTATTACATATTATTGACGACGCTTATAGTCTTGAAGACTTTATTGCGCTCGGCGTAAGGAATTTTTTCATTGGCGGTTTTGTTTTTATGGCTTACGAGAAGCTAATCAAAACAGGCGACATGTGGAAGGTCTCACTTTGGTTGCCTTTTGTGGCTTCCGTCGCATGGCTAGCGACAATAGCGGTTATGAATCCTAATTATAATTTTGCTTTTGAAAGACTTCCTCCAATGATTGCGCATAAAATGGCATCTGCTTGGCCCTCTTTTGTATTGTTCCCAACGACCATTATGTCTTTGGCATTGATCGAAACAAAACGAGGGACATTTGGTAAACGATGGTCCTTTGTAGGTGATATTTCTTATTCGTCGTACCTCCTTCATTTTCCTCTTAAACTGACTGTAGCTACCGTCATGGCGCCTTTAGCCGTAAATGGGGCGCTGTTCTATTCGCCATTGATCATGGCTTTGTTTTTCTGCGTACTAATCATAGGGTCTTTAGTTAGTCACCGTTATTTCGAAGTGCCAATGCAACGTTTGCTGAGACGAAAGCTTCCCATTCGGCAAAAAGCGGCACCGGTACAAGAAGTCGCGTAGCGTTTATCTCGATCAGCTGCCAACCGGTGGAAGGGGATTGAAAAGGGATACGAGCTGGGGACATCAGAGACGCCGGCGGTATGGATTTGGGGCTCTCGTACTTCATCGAAGTCTATGAACTTACAACATGTTCGCGAGATAAGCTTCGCAACCGGAACACCGTGTTGGCCGTTCGTCCGGCCAGAACCGTTTTCCGCTTACCAGGGCCGGAGCCCGCTGGCTACCGCGATGTCCCGTTAAAAATTCGTTTGTGTTGATCTCGTTGGAATTCCGGTGTTGCCGTTTCGCGGCCGGCGAGGATAGAACTTGGCAAGCATTTCTTAACTCTGGATTAGCTTCGCGTGCCCGACACCGGCGATAGTAGTTCATCTCCGCCCGGCTCCGGCGTCCGGCCGGTTTCGATTTCCGACGAGATGCGGCGCAGCTACCTCGATTACGCGATGAGCGTCATCGTGAGCCGGGCGCTGCCCGACGTGCGCGACGGGCTGAAGCCGGTGCACCGGCGCATTCTCTATTCGATGCATGAGAACAATTACACGCCGGATCGCCCGTACAACAAATCGGCGCGCGTCACCGGCGATACGATGGGCAAATATCATCCGCACGGCAATCTCGCGATCTACGACGCGCTGGTGCGGATGGCGCAGCCCTTCTCGATGCGTTTGCCGTTGATCGACGGCCAAGGCAATTTTGGCTCCGTCGACGGCGATCCGCCCGCCGCCGAACGCTATACCGAAGTTCGGCTCGCGCAAGCCGCCATGCCGCTCCTCGACGACCTCGACAATGCGACGGTCGATTTTCAGCCGAATTACGACGGACGCGAGCGCGAGCCAACCGTGCTTCCGGCGAAATACCCCAATCTCCTCGTCAATGGCGCCGGCGGCATCGCGGTCGGCATGGCGACCAATATCCCGCCGCATAATCTCGGCGAGGTGATCGATGCGGCGATCGCCTTGATCGACCGTCCCGAGATGACAATGGAGGACTTGACGGCGATCGTCCCCGGCCCGGATTTTCCGACCGGCGGCTATATCTTGGGGCGGGCGGGCATCCGCATCGCCTATATGTCCGGACGCGGCTCGGTGCTGACACGTGCGAAGGTCGAGGTCGAGGAGCTCCGCAAGGAGCGCGAGGCCCTGATCGTCACCGAGATTCCCTATCAGGTCAACAAAGCGGCCTTGATCGAAAAAATCGCCGAGCTCGTTCGCGAAAAGCGCATCGAAGGCATCTCGGATCTCCGCGATGAATCGGACCGCGACGGTATGCGGATCGTGATTGAAATCAAGCGCGATGCACTCGCCGATGTTGTCTTAAATCAGCTCTGGCGCTTTACCGCACTGCAATCGAGTTTTGCCTGCAACATGATCGCCTTGAATGGCGGCCGCCCGGAAGTCCTGACGCTCAAGGATTTTCTGGCCGCCTTCATCGATTTTCGCGAAGACGTCGTCACGAGGCGCACCAAGCACCTGCTCGCCAAGGCGCGCGACGCCGCGCATGTGCAAGTCGGCCTTGCCATCGCCGTCGCCAACATCGACGAATTCATCCGCCTGATCCGCACTTCCCCGGACCCGGCTGCGGCTCGCACAGCCTTGATGGCGCGCACATGGCCCGCGCGCGATATGGCGCCGCTGATAACGCTCATCGCCGATCCGCGTCACGTGCTCTCCGAGGATGGCAACTGCCAGCTTTCGGAAGCGCAGGCGAAGGCCATTCTCGAACTTAGGCTGCAACGCTTGACCGCGCTGGGGCGCGAGGAAATCGCCGAGGCTCTGAACAAGCTCAGTGTGGAGATCGCCGATTATCTCGACATCCTTCGTTCGCGAGCTAGGCTCTTTTCGATCATCAAGGACGAGATGATCGCGGTGAAAACCGCTCATGCGACGCCGCGCCGGACCCTCATTCTCGACGACGCGGCGGGCGTCGAAGACGAGGATCTCATTCAGCGGGAGGACATGGTTGTCACCGTGTCGCATCTTGGTTACGTCAAGAGGGTTCCCCTTCAGACCTATCGTGCGCAACGGCGCGGTGGCAAGGGCCGCGCCGGAATGCAGACGCGCGAAGAGGATTTCGTCGCGAGGCTGTTTGTCGCCTCGACCCATGCGCCGGTGCTGTTCTTTTCCTCACATGGTCACGTCTACAAGGAAAAAGTCTGGCGGTTGCCTCTTTCGGCCCCGCACGCGCGGGGAAAAGCGCTGATCAATATGCTGCCGCTCGACGAAGGCGAGCGGATTACCACGATCATGCCGTTGCCGGAGGACGAGGCGGCGTGGGACACCCTCGATGTCATGTTCGCGACCACAAGCGGCAGCGTGCGGCGCAACAAGTTGTCCGATTTTGCCCAAGTCAACCGCGCTGGCAAAATCGCGATGCGGCTCGATGAGGGCGAGGGAATCGTCGATGTCCAGATTTGCAGCGAGGCGGACGATGTTCTTTTGACGACCGCCAATGGCCAATGCATCCGGTTTCCGGTGACCGAGGTGCGGGTCTTTAAGGGCCGCGATTCCATGGGCGTGCGCGGGATCGCGCTCGGGCCAGGCGAGCGGGTGATCTCGCTTGCCATATTGCGTCATATCGAGGCCGACAGCGGCGAGCGTCTCGCTTATCTCAAGATGCGCCGCGCGGTCGCCGGCGAATTTTCGCCCGAGGCTAATGGCGAAACGACTGGCGAGGAAGGGGGAGTTGAGGAAACGCCTGTGGCGTCGAACCTCGGACCGGACCGCTATGCTGAAATGTCCGCCGCCGAACAAATCATTTTGACCATTTCCGCGAATGGCTACGGCAAGAGGACATCCTCCTACGAATATCGCATTACCGGACGCGGCGGCAAAGGCATCGTCGCGATGGCGGTCAACCAAAGAAATGGCAAGCTCATTGCCTCGATGCCGGTCGAGGATGGCGACGAGATCGTGCTGGTGACAAACGGCGGCCAATTGATCCGCTGTCCGGTCGACGGCATTCGGGTTGCCGGACGCGGGACCCAGGGAGTCATCGTCTTCGATACCGACGCCGCCGAGCAGGTCGTCGCCGTCGAGCGGATCACCGAGGAGGATACTCCTCGCGGCGACGATGAAGAACCTCGCGCCGAGGGGCCAGGCGAAGACGACGGCGGTTGAAGACGGCGCGGCGCGGGTGGCCACTGATGATGTCTAGCAGCGCCTCAGCCGAGGGCAACAGCGGTTCCCCGAGCCGCAGGTAGGGAATTGTCAGTTTAGGCGTGCCGTCTTGATTTTGTAGGCGCCGTCATGCGTGCGTACCGGCGCCAACCGCCGCAAAACTCCGTACACTCCCTTGCTCGCAAAGCCGGCCAAGCGCTATGGCGGCCCGGCCTTACCGCCCTGAATGAAATCAAGCATTGCGGTATTCATCGAAGGCCAGCTCTTATGTGGCAACGATGTTTCGCAATAGGTGACGCGGCGTCTTCCGGCACATCCCGAGAAGTCACGGCAGCTATCGGATAGCGCGTTAAGATTTTCCGGCGCGCAGGCCGCGCACCGCCCCCAATAGGCCGCGGCGCCGCGGCCGAAGTCCGGGAAGCGTTCGTCGGTGCGGCTGTGGACGATCAAAACAGCCGGGATCGACGGACACGCCATCGAAGCGAGGTCGTCGCTCGTGATGCCCGCGGCGCTCGCGACAATGCTGTGTGGCGCGGGGCTGGCTTTGGCGACGTAAGCGGGGATACCCTCGGCCATTGCGCCACCATCGGAGTGACCGAGATAAGCGATCGAAGCTTCATCGACACAGAAAAAGCTCGCGACGGTCGCGGCCACCTTCGCCTGTTGCGAGACGGTCGTGGGCGACAGAACTCTGTGGTCGCTGTAGGCGACGATGAAACCACGCCGCGTCGCCTCGGTCGTTAGGTCGTAGAAAGTCTCGGACTGGCGCCGGTTGTATCCTGCCGGCGGGAAGACGACGAGCAGCGGATAGGCCCGTGTCGGATCATAATCACTCGGCGTGCGCACGGCGAATGTAAGCCGGTCGGAGGTTTGCAAATTATCGGCGAGATCCGCGTGACCGGTTCGGCTGCCGGGACCGCAAGCTGCCGCAATACCGGATTCCGGGCCGGCCGCGGCGACTTTGGGCCGCGCGGGGGCCGAAAATACCAGAAGGCCAAAAGCCACGATAACAACCGTTGCGATCAGCGCGGCAGTTTGGCGCGAAACGCTCATTCCCATTTAGACCTCCGCTCGATTGCGAACAGGGCGAGAGCCGCGTCCTATCCACCGGCCTGTGCATAAACGGTCTAGATGCACGCTGAATCACCATACTAGTGCTATGATCATAATCCAGACTGATCACTAATGACGGAAGGCGGCAATGAGTGACAAAGAAAGGACCCAAGGCAAAGTCGAAATCAAGATTGGCAACTTGAGCTTCACAGCCGAAGGAGATCAAGAGTGGCTAGGCGAACAGCTCAGCAAAGTAATTAATGCTGCCGCCGTATCGGCACAGCCTACCCCCGTGTCCACCCAGTCAAATCCTGGCGATCCAACCGTGGAAGCCGATGCCGGTGGGCCGCCGAGAAATGTCAATGCCTCCTTGGCATTTTATCTGAAATCCAAGGGCGGGGAGACAAAACAGGTTCAGCGCTTTCTAGCCACGGCGGCCTGGCTGAACGGGCGTGAGCATAAGCAACTCGACACATCGGCGGTCGCAAAGGCGCTATCCGAAAACCATCAGAAGCGGCTGGGCAATCCCGCTGACTGTCTCAACCAAAACGTAACCAAAGGTTTTTGCGAAAAGAAGAAGGACGGAGGTTTCTTCATCACTCCCGAGGGATGGAAAGAATTGGGTGAGGAGCAATGATCACTACACAGGCGTTGGCCGCCATCCCTAACGGCCTGCGCGAACCGCTTATTGCCGAGTACCAATCAATCGTTCAGAACTACTCCGAACACCGATGGTCCCCATCAGAACTGAGTGGCGGGAAATTCTGCGAGATCGTCTTCACGATCCTCGATGGGCGCGCGAAGGGAACCTATGCGACAATCCCGAGTAAGCCTAGCGACTTAGTGGGGGCGTGTCGGAAGTTAGAGCAGAACAAGCATGTTCCAAGGAGTTTCCAGGTCCTTATTCCGCGGCTTCTTCCAGCTCTTTTCGAACTGCGAAACAATCGGGGAGTTGGTCATGCGGGCGGAGATGTGGACCCTAACCACATGGACGCGACACTTGTACTAACCAGCTGCAATTGGGTCATGTCTGAGCTGGTGAGGGTTTACCACGACCTGCAACCCAAAGAGGCCCAGTCGCTCGTTGACTCGCTTGTCGAACGCCGCATTCCTTTGATTTGGGAAGGTGACGACGTGCGTCGGGTGCTCGATCCGAAGATGAGGCTTAGATCGCAGGTGCTTCTATTGTTGTCGACGTCGACCGGCAAGGTGGCCACGTCAGATCTCTTGAAGTGGACGGGCAAACGGAACCGATCTCACTTCGGAAAGTTGCTGCGGCAGATGCACGGCGAGCGACTACTCGAGTTAGGGATTGATGAAGTGCAAGCACAAATCTTGCCTCCCGGAAGCGCCGAGGCAACGGAGATCATGCGGACAAGAAGCCAGTAATGCCACACTCCCTTTCGGCAGCGTTGCTGACCAACTCCGAAATGGCCGAAGCCGATCGGCTGACCATTGCCGGGGGCACGCCCGGTTCGGTGCTGATGGAACAGGCTGGCGCGGCGGTGGCAAACGAGGCCGAGCGGCTTCTTCCTCGCCATGGGCGTGTCGCGGTTTGTTGCGGGCCCGGCAATAATGGCGGCGACGGCTTTGTTGCCGCGCGCATCCTCGCCGCGCAAGAATTTACCGTCGAGCTCGGATTGCTTGGCGCGCGGGACGGGCTGCGGGGCGACGCCGCACTCGCCGCTAAAGGCTGGACCGGCAAGATCCTCGCCGTCGAGGAACTTGATCTCGATGCCGCCGATCTCGTGATCGACGCGCTCTTCGGCGGGGGCCTTGCGCGCGATCTCGATGGGCCGGCCAAGGCTTTGGTCTTGTGTCTTAATGAATGGACGAAGACGACGAAAAAGCCGATCCTTTCCGTGGATGTTCCCTCCGGCATCGACGGCTCCAGCGGGCAAATTCGTGGCGCCGCGATAAACGCCGCACGCACCATTACATTTTTTCGCCGCAAGCCGGGACACTTGCTGCTGCCGGGCCGCATCCATTGCGGCGGCACTGTCATCGCGGATATCGGAATTCCGGATACAGTCCTTCCGACGATCGCGCCCAAAACCTTCGCCAATTGTCCGCCTGTCTGGCGGGAAAGCTTCCCGGTGCCTCGCGTCGAAGGCCATAAATATTCGCGCGGTCATGCCGTGGTCCTCTCCGGCGGGCCAGCGCACACGGGTGCGGCGCGTCTTGCCGCGCGCGGCGCGCTTCGCGCAGGCGCGGGGCTGGTGACGGTCGCAACTCCGGGCGCGGCGCTTTGCGTCCATGCCGCGGCACTCACCGCGATCATGACCCGCGTGTGCGACAATGCGGACGGCCTCACCAGCCTCCTCGCCGATCGCCGGAAGAACACGCTCGTCATGGGACCAGGGCTAGGCGTGGGAGAAAAAACCCGTGCCCTGGTGCGGGCCGCGCTCAATGTCGGCGGGGAATCCGGAGCGCTGCCCCGCGCCGTCGTGCTCGACGCCGATGCGCTCACGAGTTTTGAAGACGATGCTTTTGGACTCGCGCAAATGATCAGGCGACGGGGCAGGGGAGTTGTGCTCACGCCGCACGATGGCGAGTTCGCGCGCCTCTTCGGCCATGCCGGCCAAAATGACCGACGCCAATGGCTTGGTCTCGATATGCTGGAGCATGTCTTGTTGGCGCATTTCGACGGCCTGCATTCGGAGTCAAAACTCGACCGCGCGCGCGCTGCAGCGGCGTTGAGCGGCGCGGTGGTGGTTTTGAAAGGCCCCGATACTGTGGTCGCGGATCCGGAGGGCTTGGCGACAATAGCCGAGAATTTGCCGCCGTGGCTTGCCACGGCGGGTTCCGGCGATGTATTGGCCGGGATCACGGGCGGCCTACTTGCCCAGTCCATGCCGCCCTTCGAGGCCGCCTCCGCCGCCGTCTGGCTGCATGGCGCCGCCGCCCGGCGTTTTGGGCCGGGCCTCATCGCCGAGGACATTCCTGAAAACCTGCCGCCGGTTTTGCGCGTGCTTTTCACCGGTGGATTTTTGCAGGGCGATTGCGGCTGAGCGCAATTGGGTTCTTGATCCCGGTGGAATTTTGGATTGCATCGCTTTCATGCGGAGGCTGTAAAACAGGGGAGCGTGGTCGAAATGACCCGGCAGAAGGACTTGCGGCCTGACTCTTTAAGCCAAATGAACCAAGCCGGGGGGCGAGCGTTTGGATACTTCTATCAATGGGCTTGATCTGCGTGACGAGGCGACAACCTAATTCGTGAAGTCTCATTGATAAAGGAAGAAACCTCTCCATCGAGGCGGTTTACAGAAATAGGTTGGAATTGCGGCAAAACGGACTAACGGCAGCCCTAGCCGTCTTCCGCGCAAAGGAATTCAAGTGGTGATGGAACAAGCTCAGCCCGGCGCCGCTTCGACGATTGCGATTATCGGCGGCGGTCAGGCGGGCGGCGAGGCTGCGACGCTTCTCCGTCAAAACCGCTTCGAGGGCCGCATCGTCCTCGTCGGCGA
>DATBYR010000148.1:0-2338 GCA_036513565.1 Methylocella sp.
GGCCCGCGCGGAGCAGAAGACTTGGGTCTTTCACCGTCGCACCGTCGATTGAAACCTCGCCGGCTTCGATCAGGCTCTTCACTCTCGTGCGCGATAAATTGGCCGCCACCGCCGCAAGGAAACGGTCGAGCCTCTCGCCGCCGTGTTCGGGCGCAACGCGATAGGCAAGGGAAAGATTATTTTCCTCACTCATGCTCATGCCTGCCGATTCCCGGCACAACGATCAATCGTACCAAAACGTATGGCCCGCCACGTTTGCAAGCGATTTCGCGATCTGGTTTGGTCAGTCCGCGACGACGTATCCGGTCTCAGGACCATAGGGCCTGGCCAAGATGGAGATTCGCGCGTCCCGGTCCTCATGAATTTCACGGCGTCAAAGCGCCACATTCGGGACCTGGTTTCCAGGACGCCGGCCGGCGGTCAGGCCATCTCGTTTTCACCGCCAGCAAACATTGTTGGCTTTTGCGTTTCGCAAACGCTCCGCCTATTCCCGTCATGCAAGCGCCATCGCGCTACAGGCCCGGGCGAGCTTGTTGGCCAAGGCGACGACAGCGGCGTTCTTGTGCCGCGCGAAGTAATACCAAGTCCCGTTGTGATTGACTCTCACGTCATGCACGGCCTTGGGCCGGGCATCCAGACATTCGCCTTCGGTGTTTGGATGGCCGGGTCAAGCCCGGCCATGACGATAGGGAGCCGATGGGTCATCCTCTTCGAGACTTGGTATAAGTGCGCGCAACCATCCGCCGAGCGGCGCCTGGCTCCTGGAAAGCGTCGGCGGAACAACCCTGGCGCCGTGGATCGGCATCTTGCGAAGATCACAATTGCCAGTAGTGTCCTAAAGGTTCAGCACAAGGCGGAGCCACGCGGTAAGGTCGCGTCCACGCGCGAATGCCTCGGCGTCCCGATCGTCTTCATCTCGCACCTTGACGTAGGGCCGCACATATTCCGGCGACATAAGCCGGACCCCGTGACCTTGCATTTGCAATTGCACAGATTGCCTGACAAATTTTATCGAGTCGTTGAGCGATTCCTTACGCTCAATTCGTTCCCCATCCGGCGGGTGAAACATTTCTTACGTAAAGTCTTGTCGGGCAATTGCATCCGTCGAGACCTTTCACTCGCCTGCGGGATAGTTCGGACTCTCGCGGGTAATCGCCACATCGTGCACATGGCTCTCGCGCAGGCTCGCCGATGAAATTCGAACAAACCGCGCGCGCGCCTGGAATTCCGCGATGTCCGGGGCTCCGACATAGCCCATCGCGGCGCGCAATCCGCCGGCCAGTTGGTGCAGGATCACCGAGGCCGGACCGCGATAGGGCACCTGTCCCTCGACGCCCTCGGGCACGAGCTTCAATTGATCGGCGATGTCTTGCTGGAAATAGCGATCCGCCGAACCACGCGCCATCGCGCCGACTGACCCCATGCCGCGATAGGATTTGAACGAACGGCCCTGATAAAGATAGACCTCGCCCGGACTCTCGTCCGTTCCGGCGAAAAGCGAACCGATCATCACACAGTCGGCGCCGGCCGCGATCGCCTTGGCGACATCGCCGGAATATTTGATGCCGCCATCCGCGATAATCGGGACATTGGCGGCCCGCGCGGCCTTGGCGCAATCCATGATCGCGGAGAGTTGCGGCACGCCGACCCCGGCGACGATCCGCGTGGTGCAGATGGAGCCAGGGCCGATGCCCACCTTGATCGCGTCGGCGCCGGCATCGATCAGCGCCTTCGCGCCGTCGGCGGTCGCGACATTGCCGGCGACGAGCCCGACCTTGTTGGAGGCCAGCTTCAAGCGCGAGACCTGATTCAACACGGACTGGGAATGACCATGCGCCGTGTCGATCACGATGCAATCGGCGCCGGCATCGATCAACATGAGCGCGCGCTCGTAACCCTGGTCGCCCACGGTCGAGGCGGCGGCGACCCTGAGCCTCCCCTCGGCGTCCTTGCAGGCGGCCGGGTGCAAGGTCGCCTTTTCCATATCCTTGACGGTCACCAGCCCCACGCAGCGGAAATCATCGTCAACGACAATCAGCTTTTCGAGGCGATGCTGATGCAGGAGGCGGCGCGCTTCGTTCTCGCTCACGCCTTCACGGACGGTGATAAGATTTTTGGTCATCAATTCGCTGACGGGCTGCAGGGGATTGTCGGCGAAGCGGACATCGCGGTTGGTCAATATGCCGCAAAGCCGCGCCGGTTTGCCGCCCGGTCCGCGCTCGACCACGGGAATACCCGAGATCCCGTGCCGGCGCATAAGGGCGAGGGCGTCGGCGAGCGTTTCATCCGGAAAAATCGTGATTGGATCGACGACCATGCCGCTTTCGTAGCGCTTGAC
>DATBYR010000149.1:0-14235 GCA_036513565.1 Methylocella sp.
CGATGCCGATTCGAGCGAAGATAAGGACAGGGGGAGCGCTGGCACTCTGCCTTGTCTCGCTCGTCTCTGCGGCGTTGGGGGCCGGTCCGCGGGTGCATAAGATCACAATCGACAATCTGGCCTTTGGACCGGCGCCCGGCGAGCTGCATGTGAACGACGTCGTCGAGTGGATGAATTCCGACATCCTGCGGCATACGGCAACTGCGACGGACGGGAGTTTTGACATCGATCTCCCGGCCGGAGCTACGGGCCGGGAGATTTTGAAACGGGCTGGTGGCGTGGCCTACGTCTGCCGCTTCCATCCCGGAATGAAAGGACGGCTGGAAGTTGCTCCTTGATAGCGAGCGAGCTAGGAAGCATTGCCATCGATGGCGCCCCTTGTTCAATCGCGGTTTACCAACTTCCGTGATGTTCGGACCGGCGTCACTCCTGAGCTTTTGCCGGCATGACGCTCATTCAGCGGTTGCGACGGCTGACGAAATTCAACATCAACCGCCGTAAACTCCGATGCGAGGGTATGTTGGCAGGCAAGAACCCTAGTATTGATCGCCCATTTCAATTTGCCAACCTATCGGGGAACCGGTCCGTTTGAACTTCGCCTTACGTTCTCGGCATAGAGGTAGAGACCGAAAGGATTGCGACTGGGGACAAGGCAGCCATCAACCGCAACCGTCAATTAAAGGTGATGGGGCCGGCGAAATGGAGCTCCTTCTACTTTGTCAGCAGCGCTAAGTCAGCGGCGCTAATTGCCGCCACGGGATCCTCGCCTGGTGCATCGCCGACGCGGCAAGCGCCCCTCTGTTCAAACCATTGTTCGCCGCCGCCGCCGCCGGTTTCCTCGAGCGCGTTCCAATCAAATGGAACCGTTTGATCGATAAGTATGCAGCGCAGAATCAAAAGATTTGGAAAAGCCCGGCTAAGCCGCCGCGCTTTCGTTCGCTGGCGAAAGCGCGTTCAGGCCGCTTGCTCGATATCGGCTTCCTCGGCCTCGGTTTCTTCGGTCTTGCCGCGGTGCGGGCCTTTTTGCAGTTGCGTTTCGATTACTTTCAACGACTCCGTCTCCGTAAGCTTTTGCACGACAAGGATTTCGCGCGCCATGCGATCGAGTGCGGTCTCGTAGAGCTGCCGTTCGGAGTAGGATTGCTCGGGCTGCGTATCGGAGCGGTAGAGATCGCGCACCACTTCGGCGATCGCTTTCAAATCGCCGGAGTTGATCTTGGCTTCATATTCTTGCGCCCGGCGCGACCACATAGTCCGCTTAACGCGGGCTCGGCCCGTCAAAGTGTCCAATGCAGCCTTAACGGCGGCCGCATCGGCGAGCTTGCGCATTCCGACACTGGCAGCCTTCTGTGTTGGCACCTTGAGGAGCATCTTATCCCTGACGAATCTGACCACAAAAAGCTCGAGTTTGAAGCCAGCAACTTCTTGTTCTTCGATGGCGACGATCTGGCCAACTCCGTGGGCCGGATAGACCACATAGTCATGCGGCTTGAACAGTTGCCGCTGAGGGGTCGCGGTCTTGGCCGGCTTATGCGCCGGAGGGGTCGATTTCTCGCCATGCTTTGCTTCCGCCATGTTCGTTTGGGCGACGTCGAGGCGCACGGGCGCCCGCGCGCCTCGCCTGCTCTCGACGGAGGGCGGCGTCTGGGAGTCCAGCGTCTTCGTAGTGATCTTCGCGGCAAAAGACTTGCCCGAGGCCTTGGCGGCCGCTTGCGATGGACCGCCAGCCGCCGCACTCTTCGCGGGGACGCGCGCGACAATGGCGTCCGTTAGGCCCAAAGCAGATCCTGTGGATATTTCTTGCTCGGATTTCTTGATCACCGCCACCCGCTCTTTTAAGTCTAAATCCAACTTCAAAGAGTTTCCGGCCGGCCTCCCGGCAAGTGGCGAGGCCGCTTGCTTGCGCGCCTCGGAAAGCCTCGCGGCGTTTTGCTTGAGGGCGAGAATCGCGGCCGCGGCTGCCTTGCTCGCGGCCGTGTTTTGCGCGGTGCGAGTTGGGGACTCGACGGCCTTGCGCACGGCCGCCCCCGGTTTGGCGGCAACGCGGCGCGAAACTTCGATGGCCTGCTTCTTTTTCGGCGCAGCTGCCGGCTTTCCCCGTGCCGATTTATTGACGGAGGCAGGCCTCGCGGTCTTGCCCGGCACCGATTTTGCGTTCGCGCGTGCGGACGCGCCGCGTTTAGCACCGGCAGCGCGGGCGAGCACCGGCTTGGCGCTCCGAGTCGCGCCCGTCTTTGCGGCGCGGATCGTGTTGCGCGCGCGCGGCGCGGCGCGTGCCACCGAAGCCTTTTTCCTGGCCGCCGGCTTTGCCGCGACCGGGCTATTCGCGCGCCGGGTCACCGCCGTTTTTGTTTTCGTTTTGCGCGAGGACCTGCTGGCTGCTAGCTTCTTGGAAGCAAGCGCCCGCGCGGCGGCGGCTCGCTTGGCTTTGAGCACGGCGGATTGTTTCGACGCTTTTGCCTTGGGGGTTCCCGGCTGTTTCGCCTGTTTTGTCTTGTTCGCCTGTTTTGTCTTCGAGGATTTCATGGTCTTCTTGGCAGACGCCATAACAAGCGCGCTCCTTTTTCCTGTCCCGCTTTGGAGACGAGACGGCTCTCGACGGCGGGCAAACCCCCAGCCGTTCGGAAACTCTGAATTCGGCCCTGGAGAGGCGCGAAGCGGGAAGCTCCTAGCAGGATTGACGCAACGAGATATTCTCGGCCGCGCGGTCAAGGAACTCTTGTCCCGGCGCCCTTAAAGTCTCCAAGACGCAAACGACAGGAGACCGCAAATTTTCCCCATTTGACGGCCACCAAGAACACAGTATGCCACAAAAAGGAGAAAGATCAAAAGATATACTTCTCGCGGGCAACTTCAACCCCGGTTCCCCGCCCTATGCGCCGGATTTTTTACGTGATCGCAGCAGCCGGCCGGACACAACCATGGCGTTAGTCTCCTTGGCCTGGATTTGCGGAAAAATAAGCCTCTAACTTGCCGGGCGTGCCGTCGAATGCCTTGGCGTCCGGGGGGGCGTCGCGCTTAATCGTGATATTCGGCCAGGACCGCGCCATATCAAGGTTAAGCTTAAGCCATTTCTCGAGCCCCGGTTCCGTATCCGGCTTGATCGCCTCGGCCGGGCACTCGGGCTCGCAGACGCCGCAATCGATGCATTCGTCCGGATGGATCACGAGCATGTTCTCGCCCTCGTAGAAGCAATCCACGGGGCAGACCTCGACGCAATCCATGTATTTGCACTTGATGCAGTTTTCGACGACGACATAGGTCATGATCATTTTCCTTCGCGGGCGAACGCCGCATCGCCAACGCGGCCAGTCAACGGCCCGACGCCAAGGGTCATGGAGCATAACCGCCCGTCCCACTCTCGACTTGCTATCCCATTGACAAGCGCGAAGTCGAGAACGGCGCCATGGACCGGAACTCCATGGTATCACAGTCTTTCCAAAACTTTCCAGAAACGCGCCTTCGCCGGCGCGGCACCTTGACGACGCCCGGAGTGCGCCACTCGATCTATTCCATGTGGATGGTTTGCCTTAGCGCTGTTGGTCCAAATAGTCCAAGGATTTTTGCAAGAATCCCGGATGCTTTTGCCGCGCGCGGTCCGGGGAATGCTCAAGGTTTAACTAGGACCGATGTCAGGCCCAGGGCGGAGGTCAAATCCCCGAGCCAGGGGTCAATTCCTCGAACAAGAGAGAAGCTTCGGAAAAGCCGCCCCGGCGCGCGCCGGGAGCCACGACCTTGAGAATCCGCACCTGACGCTCCAGCGCAATCGTCAGGACATCGCCTGGCCCGACCGCCTTGGCCGGGGATTCGATCCGCCGCGCATTGAGGCGTACACGGCCTTCGGCGACAAGCCGCGCCGCGAGGCTGCGCGACTTGATCACACGTGCAAACCACAGCCATTTGTCGAGCCGCTGGCGCAGCGCCACGCCTCTCCTTACGTTCCTGTTTCCTCGATAGATATTTACCGGAAGCGCGATTTCAAGCGAGCAAGCCGCCTTTGGTTGGAGCCAGGGGATTGGCGCCGGGCTCGGCGAAGCCCGTCAGCGTCTGCCACAGGGTTTCGACGAAAGCCGCTTCCATGTCGCGCAAAATAAAGACCATGCGGGTGCTGTGATCGGCGTCCGGCCAGGCTTCAAGCCGCAGCGGCGGGTGAAACACATGCTGGACGCCCTGGATGACGACCGGCCGCGAGAGATCGTCGCCGAGCGCCACGATGCCCTTGACGCGCAAGAGCCTAGGCCCGTGCGCCTTGCGCAGCAACTCGAGGAAGAGATCGAGAGCGGCCGGCCCCAGCGGCGCCTCGTGGCGCATGCAGAAGGCGCGAATGCGGGCGTCGTGCCGATTGACGTCCGGGACGCGGGAGGAATGCTCATGGCCATGCCCAACGTTCGCCGCGAAAGCTTCCGCGTTCAACCAGCGCCGTACATCGGCAATTTTTCGATCCGGATCGTAGATCCCGGCATCAAGAAGCGCCCCCGCCGTGGCTTCGCCTTTCGCGGCGTCGAGCAAAACCGCGCCCGGATTGAGTTTCCCCAGGCGCGCGCGAAGATCCCGCAGGGCGCCGCTGCCCGCCGTCAGAAGATCGGTCTTGCTGAGGACGAGCCGGTCGGCCATGGCCACCTGCTTCACCGCTTCCTCATGCGCGTCGAGAGTGGCGTCTCCATTTACCGCATCGACCAACGCGACGACGCCATCGACACGGAACCGCAGCATGAGATAGGGATGCGTCATGACCGTGTGCAGAACCGGCGCGGGGTCGGCAAGGCCAGTCGTTTCGATCATGACTCTTAGAAATGGCGCGATCCGGCCATTGTCGCGCCGGCGTAGAATATCTTCCAAGGTCGCAATGAGATCGCCGCGAATCGAGCAGCACAAACAGCCCGACGTCATCATCAGCATGTCGCCGTCCAGTCGCTCGACGAGGAGATGATCGAGGCCGATTTCGCCGAACTCGTTGACGATGACCAAAGTGCCGGCGAGCGCCGGATCGCGCAGCAGGGCGTTCAAGAGACTCGTCTTGCCGGCCCCGAGAAAACCGGTGACGACGGTCAGCGGGAAAGGCGTGGGCGCCCTTTTTTGCCGCGCAGTCATCGGCGGCGGCACGGCGAGCAAGACATGATTAAAAGCTCATCGCCTCGCGTGCTTCTCTGGCGTCTTGCTCTTCGTCTTGCCGGCATGCGCCGTGGCTTTCGCCGGGAAATGCGCTTTTTTTGATGCCTTATGGGATGCTTTTTTTGTCGTCTTGCGGGCAACAAAAGAGTCCGTGTCGCCGGTTTCGCTTCGTGCCAGGCGACGCGGGGGGAGAACATCGGGCGTCGCGGCGCCTTTGGCTTGCTTGGCCTCGCCCTTCATCGGCAGCGCTCCAGTATCGGGGGGGAGCGGCGTGTCTTCGAGCGCCGTCCCCGGCGTGGCGGGGGCATAGGCGCTGACGATGCTCGGTGGTTGCGCGGTGCCGACCGGCGAATGGGCCGGCCGTGCTTGCGCGATAAGTCCAACATAGCCCTCGGGTGCGCCGGCATAGACGGGGACGGGATCGAACGCGGGACGCGGCACCATGGTAATTCGCGCTGCCATTGGCAAGGGCCCGGCAAGGGCCTCTGTTGGCGCCGGAACAAAATGTTCGCGCGCGGCTGGGATCTTGGCATGGGTGGCGAGCAACGGCGCCATCAGCCGGTTGAGCTCCGTGTTAAATTGCGCCACCCCCTTGCCGCGTTTGCGGCAGATCGTTTGATGCATGTCGGGCGCCGCCGCCGGGCTATTCATTGATGTCTGCGGCGCAAGGTCCGCGAGCGACTTCGACGGCCGGTCTATTCCGGCAAAGCCGCGATCGAACAAGGCCGCGGCCATGATCGTCCGGCTGCGCAGATTGGGCGCGCCCAAAATCACGGCAATGAGCTTGCGGCCCCCTTGGCTCGCGCTCGCGACGAGATTCCACCCGGCGGCGCAGGTAAACCCGGTTTTCATCCCGTCAGCGCCCGGATAGCGGCCAAGCAGATTGTTGTGGTTCTGGATAATCTGGCCGCCGAGCCGCAAGGCGCCAATGTTGAAGAGATTCGCCCGCTCGGGAAAGGTCAGATAGAGCGCGCGCGCGAGGATCGCCAAGTCGCGTGCCGAGGAGACATGCTCGGGGTCCGGCAGGCCGTTCGGATTGACGAAATGGGATTGGGTGAGACCGAGCTCGCGCGCCGTGCTGTTCATATCGTCGGCGAAAGCCTCGACCGAGCCGGAAACCCCCTCCGCGATCGTGACGGCCATATCGTTCGCCGATTTCACCATCAGCATCTTTAGGGCATTATCGAGGGTCACCAGCGAGCCCGGCCGGAAGCCCATTTTGGACGGCGGCACCGTTGCTGCGCGGGCCGAGACGGAAAGCGGCGTGTCGAGCGCGATGCGATTCTCCCGCATCGCGCTCAGCGCCACATAAACCGTCATCAGTTTCGTCAGGGACGCTGGATACCAGGGCTCTGTCGCATGATCCTCGTAGAGGATCGCGCCGGAAGGCATTTCGATCACCAGCGCGGGGTTGGCGAAGGCATGGCTTGTGCAAAAGCCGAGCAGGGCCGCGAGGCAATCGAGGCGGCGCAAGGCCGTTCGAAGCGGGTTTCTAGCGCGAACCGTGTGGGATCTTGCCGGACAATGGCTTTGGCTTATTGGGTTCATGTCCTGATTCCGGCCGAATCGCGGCAACCGTTGCGGGAAACCTGACATCCGCCGCCGTTCCGCGCAAGCGCAACCGGAGGGAGCCAAGGCAGAACTACACAAGCAACGCGGCGAAGGTAGGGCAGGGGCGGGGGTTTTGACCTATTTCAAACGTTCAGCAAGACCAGATTTGATGCCCATCGGGGTCCGGGGCGTCTGCGATCGGGGAGGAGCGGAACCGGGCGGCACGCCGCGTAGCAACTCAGTCCGGGCTATTTGCTAACGTCGACGCTAACCGGGCGCGGCCCACTTAAGCTCGAATATGAGAAACGGCCACATGACCACGCTCCGGTTGAGCACAATGGGAGGCCGGACACATCCAGCCTCCCTGCGGCAGAATACGCTGAAGAGGTTGCGAACTATGCGGTGATTGTTCTTGGAGTATTAGTTCCAGTTCTGGTAGTTGCCGCCGTTGCAGCCAAGGGCGTAGACACTGCCCTTGCCCTCGCCGTTACTGTCCAGGCACTTGCCAGTGGAGACGTTGACCAGGCGCTTGCCCTGGCTCTCCCAGTTCTGGTAGTTGCCGCCGTTGCAGCCATGGGCGTACACCTCGCGGGCGGCATTGCTGTCCAGACAGAAACCGGTCGAGACGTTCACATAGGTCTTGCTCGCCCCGGCGTCCGCCGAAATCGACATCCCGAGCATCATCAGGCCGACGGCGACAACGGCGGCTGCCTTAATAGCGGCTGCCTTGGTAACAGTGTGATTCAATTTACGCATGGTTGAATTTTCCTTTAAGGTACGGTTGTATTAATGGATGGGGGATGGTTGACACTGAACCGGTGGGCAACGAAAAGAAGTTGCCCACCGTACTGGCTGCTTCAATAATCTATTGGCGCCCAGCTGTCGGATTTGTACTTTTTTGTCCACCCACAAATCCTGCGAAGCCAATTACGACGGATAATACGCCAAGTGCTATCTTACAATAGTTGCATAGCAAAGGTTCTCCTGGAATCAGTATCACTCCGCCAAGAATGATTAGATAAAGCCAGGCGAGTTCCCGGTGAATAAACACAGGCATACGTCTTCCTCCTTATGTAGTCGCCAGTATATGGGGATCCTACAATCGTAGCGACCCGACGATCGTGGGATAACTTGTCAGGAATAAAACTATCATTAGAGCCAAACTGCGCCCTAACCCTGATTAGACGGAACCGCATAAGATGCGGAAAACCCGGTTCGGGTCCCTAAAACCCGGCGTTGAAGCGCCGCCTGCGACTCCGAAAATCTTTTCAGAATTGCGCTTTTACTTTTCGTGGCGCTTGGTTTTGCGGCGTCATATTTTTATTATTTGCTAATTCCAAACTCCGCGCCCCCTGTTTAGGGGGTGCGCATAAGAACCTCCACGAATACCCTCATGCCCCTTCGATTTGGCTGCGCACGCCTGGCGGGCCGCTGTTCAGAGGCCAGCCGTGCCGCTACGCGCTTGATTTTCCTCAATGAGGATTGGCCGCTTGCGGTATCGCCCGCGCAGGCGATGTGACGCGCTCGCGCCGCACGCCGAGCCCGACAAGCCGGGCGGGGAGCCGCCGCAGAACCGGAAAATGGATAAAGAGCCGCAGGAACCGCGGCGGCGCGGTCTTGCCTGTGCCGCCGAGGACACGCGAAATCACATTCTTTTGGATAAAGACCTGCATGCCCTGGATGACCTTCGTTGGCCATTCGCGCCGCTTTTGCACTTGCGCCAGAAGCTGATCGCTCAGCGGTCTCTCGCCGGACAATGGCGCGGCGAGAATATTGGCCGCCGCGATCGCGTCTTGGATTGCGAGATTGATGCCGACGCCGCCGACCGGCGACATCGCATGCGCCGCGTCGCCGATGCACAAAAGCCCCGGCCTGTGCCAAAGCGGCAGCCGGTCGACCGCGACGGTCAGGAGCTTGACGTCGTCGAAGCTTTCGAGTTCGTCGACGCGATCGGCGACGAACGGAGCCAGCGCGGAAATATGGTCGCGCAGGGAGCCTATGCCCTGCGCTTTGAGCCGGTCGGCCGAGCCCTTGGCGATCACATAGCCGCATTGCCAATGCTCGCCGCGATTGAGGAGCACAAGGATTTGCCCCGCATCGATCCGGCCGAACGTCTCCACCGGATCATTGGCATGGCGCGAAAGCCGGAACCAGAGCACGTCCATCGGCGCGCCGAGTTCTTGCGGCACGAGGCCCGCCTCCCGCCGCACCATGGAATGACGGCCATCGGCTCCAACGATCAGATCCGCGCGGACAGTCAACACACCGTTCGGCGTTTTCGCGGTGACGCCAGTCACCCTTTCATGTTCCACGATGAGCCCATCGAAGTCCGCGCACATCTCGAGCCGGAAACAGGGGTAGCGCTTGGCTTGTCCCGAGACAAAATCGAGAAAATCCCATTGCGGCATCAAGGCGAGGAATTTGGCGTGGGTCGGTAGATGCGAGAAATCGGCCAGAGGGAGTTCGATGTCGCCGACCTTGCCTTTGAGAAGCCGCACTTCCTGATGCGGCAGTTTTAGGAAATCTTCCAGAAGGCCGAGGTCATGCATCGCTTCGAGGGTCGAGGGATGGATCGTGTCACCGCGAAAATCGCGCAGAAAATCTCTATGTTTTTCGAGAACGATCGTATCGACGCCGGCGCGGGCAAGGAGAAGCCCGAGCATCATCCCGGCGGGTCCGCCGCCAACAATGCAGCAGCGGCAGGAGAGTGTTTGCGGGGTCTCGTCCATCGCCCACCTTCCATCGAAGCCGATCGAGGCACTATACACCGGTCGTTCGTTTTATCATCTTGCCCGCGCAGGGTTGCGGTCTCCGCGCGGGGAGAACCGAAGTACCGCGCTGATGAGGCTTGCGACAAGGATGTTAGCTCCGAGCGCCAGCAGACCGGAATAAAGCGTGACGCTCGCTGAGCCGAAATGGAGCGTATGCAGCGGCTTAAAATCATTTACCCAGGCGAGCCAAGTGCCGCCCGAAAACCCCACCGCCCATCCGGCGAGCAAGCCGTGCGCCCGGAACCAACCGGTGTAGAGGCCGAAAATCAAGGCCGGAAACGTTTGCAGAATCCATAATCCTCCGAGCAATTGCAGATCGAGCGCGAATTGGGTTGGCAAAAACAAAACGACTAGGAGCGCGCCGGCCTTTACGGCGAGCGAGGTTAATTTGGCAACCTTCGCCTCGCCCGCGGGAGTGACCAATGGGTCGACATAGGCCTTCCAAAAATTGCGGGTGAAGAGATTTGCTGCACCAATACTCATGATCGCGGCGGGAACCAAGGCGCCGATCGCGATGGCGGCGAAGGCGAAACCAGTAAACCAGCCCGGAAACAAGATCTTGAATAGAAGAGGCACGACATCGTTGTTGTTCGAAAGCTTCAAGCCCGCGGCATGGCCCATGTAGCCCAACAGGGCGACGAGGCCGAGCAAAAGCGTATAGGCGGGAAGCAGCATGGCGTTCTTGCGGATCGTATCAGCGCTGGCGCTGGCGAAAATCCCGGTCAACGCATGCGGATACAGGAAGAGGGCCAAGGCCGAACCGAAAGCAAGGCTGGCGTAAGGCATATATTGGCTAGGGCCGAGCAGAATTCCGCCCGAACCCTTCGCCTTGAAAGCCTCGTCAGCGGCCTCGAACACGGCGCCATAGCCGCCAAGTCTTATAGGGATCAGCGCGATCGCGACAAGGACGACAATATAGACCATGGTATCCTTGACGAACGCGACAAGGGCCGGCGCCCGCAGACCGGACGAATAATCATAAAACGCGAGGATGAGGAAGGCGGTGCCGAGTGGAATTTTCCCTTCGAGCCCAAGCGCGTGAAGGATCGTCTCCATGCCGATCAGCTGCAGCGCAATATAAGGCATGGTCGCGAGAACGCCGGTCAAGGCCACCGCGAGCTCGAGCGGGCGCGAAGCATAGCGGCCATGCACCACGTCCGCCGCCGTCACATGGTTGTGTGCCTTCGCGACCGTCCAAAGCACCGGCATGA
This sequence comes from Methylocella sp., assembly GCA_036513565.1. Lineage (GTDB taxonomy): Bacteria > Pseudomonadota > Alphaproteobacteria > Rhizobiales > Beijerinckiaceae > Methylocapsa. The sequence goes on from DATBYR010000149.1 coordinate 10,646, forward strand.
CGGCGAAGACGAAGGGATACACGATGATCGCATAGGGTAGCGCGAAGAAGCCGTAGGCGCCCACAGCATAGACGAGGGCCGGCACCGCGATCATCGTATAGGCGGTGTAGACATCGCCGCCGATTAGGAACCAGGTAATCCAAGTCCCGAATTGCCGCCCGCCAAGACCCCATTCGTCGAGATGCGCCAGGGTTTTTGGTTGCCGCCAGCGGGCCGCGGCAAACCCCATCACCGCGACGAGGCCAACGAAGAAAACGAAAACCGCGAGCGCCGCGACGTCGATTTCAGCGGTCACCGCGGGTTTTCCGGTAAACGAGGTAAATCATCAAGGTGGTAATTGGCACGAAGAGCAATTGATACCAATAAAAAAACGGGAACCCGAACAGGTCCGGCATCCGCTTGTTGTAGAACGGAACCCAAATGAGGCCGGCGTAAGGGACGAGGAGAAGCAGCCGAATCAGGTGCATGAAGAGCCTTCCCGCTACGATCTTTCGATTCCTATTCGACTCCTATTCGACAACTATCTTATAGTGCTCCGAGCGTTGCAAGGGCTCGCCGCGGGCGAGCTGGTTGATGAGCAGGAAAGTGTCGAGCGCACGGTCTGGAACGGCCATCCGCGCGGCGAGCGTCGCGGTGGTTTCGCCGGCCTCGGCCACGGCGATTGCAAGGCGCAACGGCCGCACGGCTTTGACCTCGTCCGGCGAGACATGATGAAAGGAATCGATTGACGCCTGGAAGCGTTGCTTGGCCTCGTCCGTCAGCACGCGCGTCGCGAAAATCAGCCGGTACACGCGATCCGGTTCGAACCGGATCACCGCGAGACGGAATTTCCATTCGCCGGCGCTTGCGATGGCGGTTGCCGCCGGCATGGCATTGACTTCGGCCGGTTCGATCGAACTGTCGATCAGGCCGTCGATCCAGCCGGTGGCCATATAGGCCGCAAGCGGCGTCGCCGATGGCAAGTTGACGCTGTCGAGGCGCAAGGCTTCGGCACCGCCGGCCTTGATGCCGAGAAGGGCCTGGGATGCGTTTTCGAGAACAAACCCTTCGGGAGCAAGAAAGGCAAAACCGAGCCGCCCGTGCAAGAACTTGCGGCCGCGGATCGCCCCTTCGGCGGGATCGTCGCCAAAGCTCATGCCGTCGATCGCGGCGAGATAGGACGCCCGGCCGGTCGTGCCGATGCCCGGGGCGCCGATCTGGCGCGCGGCGTTGATCGCCTGCGCGACCCGGTCCGGAGTGGAGGGATGCGTCGCCAAAATATCCGGCGTGCCGGCGCTCGCATACCGGCCCATGAGCGAACCGCGCAGCGCCGCCGAGCGCCCGAGCGCGTTAAGGAAGCGAACCGCGCCATAGGGATCGAACCCCGCCTTTGCGGCTACCCTGATGCCGATCTGATCGGCTTCGAGTTCCTGCTGGCGGGAAAAGCTCGCGATCGTGCGTTGCGCCAGGGCCTCGACCTCTTGGCTTTTCTGCTTGCTCTGGATCACGCTCGCGGCCTCGCTGATCACCGCGGCGCGCTTCTCTTCTTCCTCGCGCTGCCTGGCGTGTTTGGCGGTGATGTGGGCGATCTCATGGGCCATCACGGCCGCGACTTCCGAGGCATCGTTGGCGAGCGCCAAGAGGCCCCGAGTCACATAGAGCTCGCCGGGCGGCAGCGCGAAGGCGTTCACGATCGGCGAATTCAGGATCGTCACCTTATAAGGTTCGCTTGCGCGTTCGTCCGCGTTGGCGAGCTTGACAAGAATTTCGTTAAGGTAGGCTTCGGCTGGAGGATGTCTGTATTCGCCGTCGAACAAGGCGATCATGCGCCGGTGTTCCGCCGATGTTTTCGTATCGACGGCAGGCGCGCGGGGCGGCGGCACCTGTACCGCCGCGTTGAAAGGCGTGCTGTCTTGCGGCTCCATTGCGGCGCAGGCGGCAAGAACAAGCGCGATGCCCCCCGCGACCGCCAGTCGCGCGCGGGACCCTAGCCCGGAACTGTTTTTCGTTCGCCTCGAACCGGCGATGTTGGCGGAATGCCCCATGCGCGCTGGCGCCCTATCTTGGTGCCGAGGAGCCTGCGCCCGCGTCTTGCCCTTGCCCGGCCGCCTCCACCTCGTCCGGGTCCGAGATCTCGATTTGCGGTCCGAAGCGGGTATCGAGAAGTCCTCGCACGCGGACGGTTTGACCGGTCAAGCCTGCCAGGCTTGAATAAGCCGCCTCGAATGTTTTGCTGTTGCGTGGCAAGATCGTGACCGAGAAATCCCAGCGCGGGCGTGGCCCAAAGTAGAGCGTTATGCGCGGCCTCCGGCTGGCGATCCCGCTAATCCGGCCTTCGACAATAACGGATGAGCCAGCCTTCTCGGCGAAGGACAGGCGATCGGCCGCGGCGATGATCGCATAATACGGATCGGCCCAAAGGCCAAGCCCGGAAGCTCGCGCGCCGGCCTCCGAGGCGAGGAGGGCACTCCGGCAAGGGCGCGCCGCCGCGCTTGGTTCAAAGCGTGCGAGGCCGGCGTCGATAAGCGCCTCGCCGACCGGCAAGTGCGCCGGTCCCGGCCCATTTGTAGCCTCCGGCGCGACAGCGAAGACGAAGGCAACGATGCGCCCCCAGCGATCCGGGCCCGGTTCGAGCGGGCGAAACAGTATTTCTTGCCCGATGAGCCATTGAGCGAGCCGCTCCCGCCCGCGGAAGTCGAGATCGGGATCGCCCGGCGTCGGGCGCGGCGGATCGACGCCTGCGATTTTGAGCCGGATGCCGTTTTCGAGAGTCAATCCGAGGCGCTCGTCGACCGCGACAACCCGGCCGGTGGTGCCGCCCTCACCCGGGCAAAGCCCGTCCGCCGCTCGCAAGCCGCCCGCGGGCGCAAGCGCAACCAGGGCCCAGGAGAAAATAATGACGAGGCCGAGGCCCGCCTTGGCGCGAATGCAGATTTGCCTGCCCGCGAAGCCGCGCGAAAGCGCGCCAGCCTTCCGCCATTGTCTTCCGCCCGGGGTGTCCGGCGTCGAACTCATCTTCGATCGTGGCCACATGGGATAGGTTCTAGCCGATTCCGGCCGATGAATATTCAAAGGTTTGCGCGAGCGCCGTGCCTCGACACTCCGCGTTCCGCTACGCTTCTCGAAGACGGCTCGAAGACGGCGGATTAAAGGCCAAATTTGTCGAACCCTTGGCCCAATTGGCGGGCATTCCGGGACGGCGCGCCGCGTGCGCGGGCTCATTGGTTTGCCGGACTGGCGGCTCGGTTGAAGGAGATCGCCGGTTCCTGCCTATAGAGGTAGGTCATTCCTACCCATACAGGTTGCAGTTAACCCCCCCGCTGGTATATTGTCCCTTCTCATTGGCGGCTCTAAACAGGGAACCGGAGATAGACTGGTTTTTTTGGCGCCGTCGAGCCCATTGGCGTGGAGCCTTATTTGTCTGGCGGCCCGTGTGTTCACGCCAAAATCCGGTCTTAATCCTCAACAGCAAAGAGGCAAGTGACATGAGCTTAGTATCAGGAACTGCGCGCACCGGCGAGGCTGCGGCCGTCGCCGAGGCGCCCCTTTTCAACGGGATTCCGTTGATTCTCGGGACGATCGCGATCAACGTCTTCTATGTCGGCGTTCGT
>DATBYR010000150.1:0-3686 GCA_036513565.1 Methylocella sp.
CCCAGGCGGAAGCGACCGCGCGCGACATTTGGACAAGAATCAATCTTCGCAATCTGCGCGAAAACATTTTTCCGACGATGCCCCGCGCGAGCCTCGTGTTGACCAAGGGGCCAAGCCACATCATCGAGGAAGTCGAGCTAAGGAAGCTTTAGGAGAGGTCGCGGCGCTGCCTTTGAACTCAAGCCGGCATATGCGATTGCTTTGAGACCCGGCGCAAATCCTTTGCACCCAAATTCCGCACCAAAAGAGCCTTGAATCAAGTCTCTAATTTTGGTGCCGATTTCTCGTGTAAGCGCCCCGAATGTAAGGTATGCTTTCATTCGCCTCGTGCCCGGCGAGGTCCGGCAATCGTCATGAAGGAGGAGAATTTTCGTGAGCACAAACTATTCCGGCGCATGCTTTTGCGGCGCCGTCGAAGTAGAGGTGTCCGGACAGCCGGAGGCGATGGGGTATTGCCATTGTCTGTCTTGCAGGTCGTGGTCCGCGTCGCCCGTCAATGCCTTCACGCTCTGGAAGCCGGAAAACGTGAAGGTAACAAAGGGGGCCGATCAGATCGGCACTTACCACAAGACCGAGAATCACCACCGCCAATTCTGCCGAACCTGTGGCGGACACGTGATGTCGAGACTTCCGGCGTGGGGACTGATTGACGTATTCGCGGCGGCCATCCCAGATTTCCCGTTTCGGCCGCAGCTTCACGTCAACTACGCCGAGACTGTGCTGCCCATGCGCGATGGGCTTCCGAAATTGAGGGACTTTCCCGCCGAAATGGGCGGTTCCGGAGAAATCATTGCCGAATAGAAAGGCTCCGTTGCCGTGAAAGGCCGCCGGTACAAAATGCCCTACCCCAAAGACGTCTATCAAGCGGCGAGACTCGCTTGTCGCGCCAAGTCGCTGGTAGAGCTTTTTCGTCTGGCCCGCTACGAAACGCGTGGTCCGGCTGGAAGCACTACGGCGCCACCGACGTTGCAGCGATTTGGATATTGCTCTACTGCCCCTCCGCTCTGCCCTGCACATGGCTTGCTTCGAGTTCGATGAGCAGCCGGACAAGCTCCGCTTGCCGGTGTGTCCCCGTCTTTTCAAAAACATGCTGTAGATGCACACGCACCGTCGAGAGCGTGACGCGCAGCTCGTCGGCGACATATTGCAGGCCGTGGCCGCGAAGGACCCGCGCGGCGACCTCCGCTTCTGCCGGCGTCAGATCATAGACGTCCTGCAGATCGGCCGGCGGCAGATAGGCCTCGCGCTCGTGGTCGACGATCAAAACCAGTGCGGCCGCCGGGGCCGTTGAGAAAACGGGCATAGCTGGAACGAAGCGGCATGATCTGGACCGTATAGGGCCTGCGGGCAGAGCCGCGCGAGATCGCAATGCGGCTACTTGAGCGGGGTCCGTGCCCGTCGCCGATGCACGCCTGCCGGATGAGACCCTGCAAGGCAGCGTCGTCCGATGCAAGTGCGGCCCGCGGTCCCCGGGTGCCGAGACTCAGACCATCCCGCGACGCGGCAATTTCGCTCGCAACTCGATTTGCATAAAGGACATGGCCCGCGAAAGAAACCAGCACGCAGCCATGCCTCCATTGATCGACCAAATCGAGGGCGCCATCGCGGATAAGGCTCAAAGGGCCGAACCCAAGTTGGGCTTGCATGGCCCGCTGGAAATGCGGCGCCAGCAATCGCACGAGCCGCAACATCTGGGGGGTTGCAAACGGCTCCGAGCGCCAGGGATGACCCATGACGAGGGAGCAGACGCCATCGGTGCTGTCCAAAAGGTTGACGAAGACGGCGTCGCCAACCTCGTTGGGATGCGCCCAGTCATTGAAGAATTCGCCGCGACGCTGGCTTTCCGTCGTAACCGCGCGGGCGGTTACAATCACGCCGACGTGGGTTTGTTCCATAGCGGACGCGACAGGGTCGAGCCGCCCGTAGTACCCGTCGTACTTCCGACGTTGCACCGGATCGAGATTGGCAGGAATGTGCATTCGCCGACGCCCTCGCCGGCGACCGAAGACGTGCAGGCCCCCGGCATTGCCTCCAGCCGCGAAAACAACGCGTTTCAGCGTTTGCTCCCAAAGCGACGGATCGAGCGCCGCATCGTAAATATCCTCAACGAGTTCGGAAAATTGGTCCAGGGTTGTCATCGGCCTTCCCCCAAGGTCGAGCGCGGCAAAGTTGCGACGCGTGCCAAAATAACACGTCTCGTATGTTCATACGAGGACATTTCACCTGAGAGCTGTTCCAATGCTCACAACCTTCGGAAAGAAGGACGCCAGCTATGGGATTAACAAATGCGGAAACGAAATATTTGGAGGCAGCGCCCATGACACCTGTGCAGATCGAAGCGGTTAAAAACTCCTGGTCGAAAGTCACCCCGATCGCCGATCAGGCCAGCGTGCTCTTTTACGAAAGACTGTTCACCTTGGACCCGTCCCTGCGGGCTTTGTTCAAACCCGACATGACGGAACAAAGAAAGTTGCTGATGACGATGCTCGGCACGGCGGTCGCCGGACTCGATCGCATCGATACGATCGTGCCGGCCATCCAGGCGCTCGGCCGGCGGCATAAAGGGTACGGCGTCGCCGAGGCGAACTACGGAACGGTCGGTCAGGCGCTTCTCTGGACCCTCGAACAAGGACTCGGTGAAGCTTTCACGCCGGATGTTCGCGAGGCTTGGACCGCGACCTTTGTCTTGGTGTCCGATACGATGAAGACGGCGGCGCGCGCCCCCTGAAACGATAAAAAGCAATGCAGCGCGCGCTGCGGATGACAACAAGCCCCCTTTTCATGCGGCAAGAGCCTACTCCGCGGGTTTGAAGGCTATCTCGGTAGGCGTGAATATGCCCGCGCTAGAAGGCCGCATTTCGATATGGCGCTTGTGGAACCGCGCGAGACTCGCGCGGTGCCCAATCGAAACGATCGTCGTGCCGGGAAGTTTTCCAGCGAGAATTTCGTAGATTTCGGCTTCCATCGCTTCGTCCATCGCCGACGTGGCTTCGTCGAGGAAGAGCCAATCGGGCTTGGCCAATATCGCCCGGGCAATCGCGAGCCGCTGCTGCTCGCCGCCGGAGAGCCGCTGCGGCCAATTATCATAGCTGTCGAGTTCATCAATGACATCGTCGAGTTTCGCGGCACACAGCGCATCAAGTATCGCCACGTCGTCGTAGCGATCGGGTTTGGCGGGGTAGGTCACGGCCGCACGTAATGTCCCGATCGGAATGTAGGGTCGTTGCGGCAACAGCAAAATGTTCGCGTCCGCCGGCAACGTAATCGCGCCGCGGGCATAAGGCCATATGCCGGAGATCGCCCGGAAGAAAGTCGATTTTCCGGAGCCGGAGGGGCCGGTCAGAAGCACCGGTTCGTTGGCGGCAAGCCTCAGGCTGGCGCCTTCGACAATCTCGCGGCCATCCGGGAGCCGCAAATTCAGCGCCTCGATGTCGAGATTCCTTCGCGCCGCTTGGGTGTCGGCGCTGGCTTTTGGCGCGAAGCCCGGCGTCTTCGCGTTCTCGATCGCAAGGTCGAAAGACGTCAAACGGTCGAGCACCGCTTTGAAATCGGCGAGCGAAACATAGTAGGTGACAAAAAAGGTCAAGGCATCGTTGACGCTGCCGAAGGCTGTCGCCGTTTGTGTCATAACCCCGAGCGTGATCTTGCCCGCGAAATAAACCGGTGCGGCGACGACAAACGGAATG
>DATBYR010000151.1:0-8790 GCA_036513565.1 Methylocella sp.
TCAGGCGCGGCAGCCAGATTGGCGGCAATGACCGGCGTTCCCATGGCCTGGGCCTGGACCGCGGCGTCGCCAAACGCTCGCGCCTCGGTCGCCGGCACGACAACGATCGAGGCAGCAAGAAGCGCCGCCGGCATATCGCAAGGGCCAGTGCGGTACATAATCCCATGCAGCCCTTCCGTCGCAATGGCGCGGTCGATGCCGTGGTCAAGCGCGCTGTTTTCGCCCCCGTCGCGGGCAAGGATGAATTTCACCCCGGCGAGGCCGCTTCGCAATAAAAGTCCCGCCGCCTCGATCAGAATCTTATGGCCGCTGCCGGGGTGCGTCCGTGCCGCGAGAAGCACTATTCGCTCATGCGGCGCGACCTTCCAATGCCGTCGCGCCGCCTGAACCCGGGCGCGTGCGACGGCCTCCGGCGTGAAAACTTGGCAATCGAGCCCATGATGAACGACGCGGATTTTTCCTGCCGCCGGGACATGGAGCTTGGCGATGAGGGCCGCGGTGAAATTTGAATCGGCGAGCACCGCATCGCCGCGCGCCAACACCGAATTATAGCGCAGTGCAATGGGATTGGAGCCTTGGTAGACAGGGGAAAAAGTGGTGACGAAGGGCGTCTTCGTCAGGCGGGTCGCGCCATAGGCAACCCAGGCCAATGCGCGCGAGCGCACATGCACGATATCGGCGCCTTCCACCGCGATGAGACGCGCGAGGCGCCGCACGTTCAGAGCCATGGCAAGCGGGTTTTTGGTGCGCGACGGAAATGGCACGAAGACGCCGCCCTTCGCTTGCAGCTCGCCCTCCATCCGGCCGCCTGCACAAGCAACAAGCGCGCGCGCCCCCGCGGCGCCAAGCGCCGCGGCGATTTCGATCGCCGCGCGGGCCGTGGGGTTGACGTCAAGGCTGGGAATCATTTGAAGCACGGTGACGCCGGCCAGGGGATGCGCGGCCCTGTCCTTGAATGGTAAGCTGAAAACTTGCGGCATCGAACGAGACGGCGTTCACCAAGTCAGGATGCCAAGACTAAACCCCGGACTTCTTAATAATCATGAATAAGCATGAAGCGGGCATAGCGGTGAACCGGAGCAAACCGCAAACGGGAGTCGTGGGCGGGTGGAAATGGTTTCCCAACGTCTCACGGTGGGGAACGGATCTTCCGCCCGCCGCATCGCCCGCCTCGGCGGATCCGGCCTTCGAGCGGCGCCTTCACTGGCGTGCTGGCATCCGTGCAACAAAGCCGGCGGGCGTGAGGACAACGGCCCTTGCACTGAATTTCCGGCATGCTCTTATCGGTTAATGGAGTGTGAGGTGGACGACCTACAAGAGTTTGCCCTCCAGGTATTCGGGTCTCAGCCCTTCAGTCAGGCCATAGGCGCTCAGCTCACGAGATCAGGGCCCAAAAACGCAGCCTGCGGTCGGATCGCTACTTGTCGCTCGGGCTCAAGCGAAGAGCGTCGGGAAGCGGCAGGCCATATGCCAGTCCACCGCCGCCTCCTTGTCTGCGGAAAATAATGCGCAGCTTGCGGTCCGCCCCGTCGTGTTGCGCCAATGTCACACCGGCCATTCAAATGCCGGGCGAGAGTTATCGATGTTTTGACGAAATCGGCGCCCGTGCTAGACTTTCATGATGGCTGGCAGGAAACAAACAATTACGCTGGGAATTGCCCTGGCGTCCGCGATTCTCGCCGCGGTCGCAGTCGTTTGGATTGCGGTGCCGCTTTTGGTGTTAGCGGGGTTGTTATTTGCGTGGGGTTTGGAACCCAAGCGCACGGAGGAATTTCTTGGGCGTTTGCCGTCCGGCAATTACCTCCTCAAGGCATTGGCTAAATTGGACTCGTTAGTCTCCCGCTGGAGTTGAGAGGGCCCTAACGGCGGCCTCCCTCAACTATTCGGACCCATCGCCGTGCTCATGCTGGCCGCGTCGGTTCCCGGCTTTTCGCCAAGCCTCGTCACGTGCGTCCATCCGGGCCGCGGCCTCCCCCGGCAAGCCGCCGGGCGGTGTGCCGAACAAGCGACCGTATTCGCGGCTGAATTGCGAGGGGCTTCGAATCCCACCGTAAGCCAGCGGTCGCCGCATCCAAAACTTCGGCTATCAAGAGACGACCCTGAATGCGAAGTTGCTTCTGGTATCTCCGCCGCTGACAGGCAAGGTCCGGAGCAAGGTGCACGAGCAACCTGCTGGGTGCACAAGACGGTGAACGTGCTCGACAAACTGCCGAAGAGTTTGGAGAACATCTCGATTGCCGCGACACGCAACGACGTCGAGGCGGCCTTCGATCACTTCATCGAACTCTACGAAGCCAAGTACGACAAGGCTGTCGGCTGCCTCAAAAAAGATTGCGACGTGCTGCTGGATTTCAATGATTTTCCCGCCGACCACTGGAACCACTCGCGGATCACGAATCCGATCGAAAGCACTTTCGCGACCGTCCGACATCGGACGATCCGCTCGAAGGGCAAAACCAGTTGCCAAAAATCATCGCCAATGTAAAATTCGAAGATGGAATCGAGGCAAGCGCTCCTGTACCTCTGCAACGGACATCGCTTCTGGCGGACCAAGATTGGGGCTCAGCCCTTGATGTTTAGTGGACGACTGAGCGTAGGGGTAATGGGAGTTCCTAGGGAACGTTGCTGAGCCTAGCGGGGTCCACGATAGAGAGCACTTGCTTCCAGATAAGCTGCACGACAAGCCTGCAGACCTGCCGATCGCGAGCGCTCGGCTCAACTGAGGATCTGGTCTCTCGCGAGCAGAGCATCATGGACTACGCGCACGGTCGAGAAGCGATCCTAGGCATTTACCGGTGAAGACGCGCGCGATTGCCATCCTGGGCAGCTCCCGAAGTGACAGCAACACCAGGCGGCTCCTCGACCTCGTCCTGAACGATCGCCCAATCGAAGTCATTGACTTGGCGCGCCTCAACTTCGGATACTATGACTATCAGCACCGCAACGCTGAGGACGATTTCGCACGCTTGGCGCCGAAGCTCATCGAGGCGCGGGCTATCATCTTCGCGACCCCTTTCTACTGGTATGCGATGAGCGCGCCGCTCAAGACGTTCTTCGGACCTTCTCGAGGTTCGCAAGGAGATCGGCCGAGCGCTTGGAGGTCGAATCGGTTACCTCGTAGCCTCAAGGACGCAGTCGGTGCTTCCTCCCGGGTTTGAGTTGCCGTTTCACTTGACGTGTGATTATCTGGAAATGCGCTGGGGCGGCACCTTTCACGGGCGATTTCGGAAGAGCGGGATCCTGCACTCCGATATCGAAGACGCAGCCCGGAAATTTGGCAACCGAATCTTCAAAAAAAGCGTAACCTACTACCCCAAGGCAAATAACATGGCGGCAATGGGTGCCCGGCTATAGGTGCTGCGGGTCTGTCCACATTTTGGCAGGCGAAATAAGGCAATCCGGGAACTGAGCCGAGTCACTCGGCAGGGGTTGTTCTTTGGCTCCATAGTGCGAGAGGTGGGAAACGGTACCGACGAGGACTGGGAAGATACATTCTATGGGATCAAGACCTTCCTCGACTTACGGGAGTGGTCCGAACGGTTTCTTGTGAACGGGTTCCGAACTGCAATAACCAGTCGACAAATATTAACCAAGGTTTGGAAGATTGAGAAACAAGCGAACAATGATGATCCGTGGTATCCGGATCGAGGAAGCATGCAATACTGCTTCTACACCCCCGGTTAGCGCACGGGCAGAATTGCCTCATATCGCGGAGCGTGACACGGCTCTTGGCCGATGGGCTAAGGGAAAGACCCATTGCAGACTTCCTTACGCGAATGGGCTTACGTCAAACCCTATCATCACTCCGACGAACGCAGAAAATCCCTCTTGCCCTGGCTCCATCGTTACAACCATCGACCCCACACTTCGGATTGAATGGAAAAACTCCTATCTCCCGTCTAGCCGTAAACGAGGAAATGCGTTAAATCGACGAGTTGAAACTCTTTCCCGTTTCCGCAAAACATGAAAGAGCAGCGCCAAATGGAGGCACATCGGGGAGCCCCTCGACCCCATGCTCGTTCAACTGTCCATCCGCGACATCGTTTTGATCGACAAGCTTGATCTCGAATTCGACCGTGGCCTTACCATTTTGACCGGCGAGACCGGCGCCGGCAAATCGATTCTTCTCGATGCGTTTTCGCTGGCGCTTGGCGCCCGGGGCGACGGCGGCTTGGTCCGCCACGGCGCGGCGCAAGGTCAAGTCAGCGCCGCTTTCGAACTTGCCGAGGACCACCCGGCGGTCGTCGCGGCGAAGGTACAAGACATAGAAACTACCGGCAGCCTTATTTTGAGGCGCCTGCAATTGGCGGATGGCCGCAGCCGCGCTTTCATCAACGATCAGCGGATGACCACTCAGGCATTGCGGGCGGTCGCCCGCGAACTGGTCGAAATTCATGGCCAGCACGACGACCGCGCGCTCGTCAATCCAGGCACGCATCTCCAACTGGTCGATGCCTATGGCGGCTTGAAACTTGCGGCCGCCGAAGTGCGAGCCGCCTATGCACGGGTGCGCGGTCTCAAGGCCGAGCGCGCGCGCGAGCAAGCGCGGGCCGAAAAGGCGCGCGCGGACGCCGAATACCTGCGCCATGCCTCCGCCGAGCTGACCGGGCTTGCCGCCGAACCGGGCGAAGAAGCCGCGCTCGCCGAGCGCCGCTCCACCATAATGCAAGCCGAAAAGGTCGCGGCCGAACTGCGCGATGTCCACGCGACGGTGACGGGCGAGTATTCGCCAGTGCCTGCTCTCTCCGCCGCGCTGCGCAGGCTCCAGCGGCGTCAGATTCGGGCGCCCGGCTTGATTGCGCCCGCCGCCGAGGCGCTCGATGCCGCCTTGACCGCCCTCGATCTCGCGGAGCAAGCCCTCGATCAGGCCTTGCGCGATGCTAATTTCGATCCGCGCGAATTGGAGCGGGTTGAAGAAAGGCTGTTTGCCTTGCGCGCCGCGGGACGCAAATATGCGGTTCCCGTCGATGCGCTTGCCTCGCTCTCCGAAAAATTCTCAGCCGAGCTTGCCGCCCTCGACGCCGAAGAAGCAAGGCTTTCGCAATTAACGCGAGAGGCCGAGGCCGCGGAATCCGCCTATGGGTCGGCGGCGCGGGCGTTGTCGGAGGCGCGCAAGAAAGCCGCCGCCGCGCTCGATGCCGAAGTGACCGCCGAACTCGCGCCACTCAAGCTCGACGGCGCCCATTTTACAACCGAATTCCGCCTTGAGCCGGAAGGCCCGGACGGCTACGATCAAGTCGTGTTTTGGGTGCAAACCAATCCCGGAACAAAGCCTGGTCCCTTGATGAAAATCGCCTCCGGCGGCGAGCTTGCCCGTTTCATGCTGGCCCTGAAAGTGGTTCTTGCCGAGCAGGGCTCGGCTCCGACCCTTGTCTTTGATGAAATCGATACGGGGGCCGGCGGTGCGGTGGCCGATGCCATGGGCCAGCGGCTTGCGCGGCTCGCGGCGCGCGTGCAGGTGCTCGCCGTGACCCATGCGCCGCAAGTCGCGGCCCGCGCGCGAGGTCATTTCCGCATCGCCAAGGCTGCCGTCGGTCACGGCCGCCGCGTCGCGACGCGGGTCTCAATTCTCGCAAGGGAAGCACGGCGCGAGGAAATCGCCCGTATGCTGGCCGGCGCGACGATCACCGACGAGGCACGGGCCGCCGCCGCCCGGCTTTTGGAGGGTGCCCGATGAAACTGGAGCGCCTGATCGTGTAACTACGACCGTAACCGCCCCCGCGCCGGCGTGAGAGGTTCGATGGTTTGCAAGAGCAACAGATTGCTAGATCAGCCCGCCCGCGGTACCGGCATGTCGCGTCGGTCTTCCCGAGAAGCCGGAAAACCGCTATGTTCACGCCGATTCGGGAGTCCTCTGGGGAATCCCAGCTTATGGCCGTCACCTTCGACGTCGTCCTGCCATTCTCGGGACGACGAAGGGGCTCTCGATCTGGGCGAGCCGAGAAAGCGTCCGATGCAGGTTCAGCCGAGCGCCGATGGGGCGTCTCGCATCACAAGTGGAGCAGAACGATGACATTCAGCCGTATCGCCCTCATTGCCGTCGCGGTCGTTGCGATGGCGTCGGGACTTGGGACAGCCTTTGTCGCCGACGATGCCGCCAGGATCAAGCAATGCGTGGCCGACAACCAAGGCGAGGGCCAGACCGCGACCGTCGTCGCAGCCTATTGTTCCTGCATGTGAGCAACAAGATGTCAGCCTCGGAGACGCAGTCGATCACCACCTGGGAGAATTCCCATCCCAACGAGCAAAAGAACTGCTCCGCGGAAGCGGGCGCGAAGAGCACCAAATAGGAAGAGCACCAAATAGAAGGACCGGATGCCGCGCTCCGGCAGGCTTGGCTGGCCCGCCGATCGCTTGACAAACGCTGAGAGTCCGGACCGCAATTCGTGACCTCCGCGTCAAGCGGCGGTGAAACTTCGCCGTGCTACTCGACCCGGGCGTAGGTTTGCTTGCGCGCGCGGCAACCGCCCGCACGGCTTTCGGGTGTGTGGAATCTGACGCGCGAAATGCAAAGAGCGAACCGGCGGGGAACTACTCAGGACTCCTTCGACATCGTTGAGGTTGGCGGTGTTGATGAGGGTGTGGATTACCGCCGCACGCCGCCCTCCGGCACCGAAACCAGCAAAAACTAATTCCTCCCGCGCCGAGCGCGATTGGCCGAATGGCGCGCTCGGCGGCATTCTGTAGTTATTGTGAGGCAGCCACCGTCGGCAAAGCGCGTCACGAGGGGCTACAGGCGTTTTTTCACCGCGGTTTTTTTGGCGCGGCTTTCTTCTCGCGCCACAGATCCGAGCCACACCCGGCATGCCCGCATGGGCGAGACGACGACGGCCACACCACTCCGCCGCCGCGGCCTCGTCCACGCTTGCCCGATTGTAATTCAAAACCGGCGCCAGCCAGCGCTCGATTTCAGCGATGCTCATGCGGCGGACGTAACCTCACTGTCCGTTTATGGTGGGTGGGTACGCCGATCCCGGCGTGCCGTGCTGCGTTGGTAGCCCGACGAGCGCGAATCCCAGCATCGCTACGACAACCAGACAAAAGATTCCCACGAGTACCCAAGCTTCTTTTCCCATTTTCGACCTCCCTTGTGAAACCGGCTCCACCCGATGACCCGATTTCGAGGCGGAGATTGCCACTTCGGACGAGCATTGGCAAGAGCGAACCTTCGCCTTGATGCTCCGGCACTCCAAAGCCGGCGATATCGGCGCGTCGCGCGCCGGACGACAGGCTCTCCCCCACCCTCAAGGGGCGCAGAAACCCAGATCTTGTGCGACGTTGGCGGAAGGGCTCTGTTGAGCCATTCCCCCCGGCGACCGGCGCCAAAGGCTTAAGGCGTCGATGTGCCAAGGCCATCGCTGCGAAGTATTCGATTGGGAAGATGCAATCCACAGAGGTTTTACAGCACGGCGCAATAGTATTATTTAAAGGCGATAATTGCCATTCTTATCGCCCATATGATCAAAAGGACTGCTCCTATTGCGATCGCAATTATCATCGTCTCGTCGTCATCGTTGGTCATTGCGCTTCCCCTATTCTTGGATCGAAAGGACGAGATCGCCCGCTACGAGCGGGTTTCCGGGTGTCGCCGGGTGCGGTGCGGCCTGCCTAAAGCCGGTGGCCGCCGGCGCGCTTTTTCCCTATCCTTCGCTCATGCGGGCACGCAAATTTTCACCGACCTTGTCGAGGAAACCAGTCGTTGAGAGCCAACGCTGGTCGGCGCCAACAAGGAGGGCAAGGTCCTTGGTCATGTAGCCGGCCTCCACCGTGGCGACGCAAGTCGTTTCGAGAGTCGGCGCGAATTTCGCAAGTTCGGCATTGCCGTCGAGCTTGGCACGGTGCGACAATGCACGCGTCCAGGCAAAAATCGAGGCGATCGAATTGGTCGATGTCTCCTTGCCTTTTTGATGTTCGCGGTAATGCCGGGTCACCGTGCCATGGGCGGCCTCGGCTTCGACCGTTCTGCCATCCGGAGTCATCAGCACCGAAGTCATGAGGCCGAGCGATCCGAATCCCTGCGCGACAATGTCGGACTGGACATCGCCGTCATAGTTCTTGCAGGCCCAGACATAGCCGCCGGACCATTTGAGCGAAGAGGCGACCATATCGTCGATAAGGCGATGCTCGTAGGTAATTCCGGCCTCGCCGAACGCGGCCTTGAATTCGGCTTCGTAGACTTCCTGGAACAAATCCTTGAAGCGCCCGTCATAGGATTTCAAAATCGTATTCTTCGTCGATAGATAGACCGGATATTCGCGCATAAGCCCGAAATTCATCGAAGCACGGGCAAAATCGCGGATCGACTCGTCGAGGTTATACATCGCCAGGGAAATGCCTGGACCTGGATAGTCGTACACTTTTCGTTCGATGATCGCGCCATCGTCGCCCTCAAACCTGATGACGAGGTGGCCTTTGCCGGGAACCGTGAAATCGGTCGCACTATATTGGTCGCCGAAAGCGTGGCGGCCGATGACGATCGGCCGCGTCCAGCCGGGCACGAGGCGCGGGACATTTTGGCATATAATAGGCTCGCGGAAGATCACGCCGCCGAGAATATTGCGGATCGTGCCGTTCGGCGATTTCCACATTTGCTTCAGCTTGAACTCTTCCACCCGGGCTTCGTCCGGAGTGATGGTGGCGCATTTGACCCCAGCGCCGTGTTTTTTGATGGCATTGGCGGCCTCCACCGTGATCCGATCGTTCGTCGCGTCGCGGTTTTCGATCGAGAGATCGTAATATTCAAGTTCGATGTCGAGGTAAGGATGAATGAGCTTGTCGCGTATATAATGC
>DATBYR010000152.1:0-13423 GCA_036513565.1 Methylocella sp.
CGATTAAATTTATTTACATATGGACAACATTACAACGTACGGATGTTACATAGCAACTTCAATTCGCAAAAGGGGGATTGCATCAAGGCGCAACTTTTCCGATAGCCGTCGTGTATTGGGTCGCTCGGCCCGATTGACGCAATTTGTCAATGTCTGTGAACTGAACTCGTTGGTGAAATTGGAGAATGTCGATGAGCAAGGCGCTCACCTTTGAAGATCTCGTTCCTTTAGCCCCACCAGGGCGTTTCGCGGCTATCCGCCGTCCGTATAGCCCGGAGGATGTCGTGCGGCTTCGCGGCTCGTTTCCAATCTCCTATACGCTCGCCGAGCGCGGCGCCAACAAGCTTTGGCAATTGCTGCACGAGCGGCCCTATGTGCATGCCCTTGGCGCCGTCACCGGCAATCAGGCGATGCAGATGGTTCGCGGCGGTCTCGAGGCGATTTACCTTTCCGGCTGGCAGGTCGCGGCCGACGCCAATGTCGCCGGCGCCATGTATCCCGATCAGTCCCTCTATCCGGCCAATTCCGGTCCGGAGCTTGCCCGCAAGATCAACCGCACTTTTAAGCGCGCGGACGAGATCGAACATGCCGAAGGCAGCGTCTCGCGCGATTGGTTCGCGCCGATCGTGGCCGACGCCGAGGCGGGGTTTGGCGGCCCGCTGAATGCGTTCGAGATCATGAAAGCCTATATCGAGGCCGGCGCGGCAGGGGTCCATTTCGAGGATCAGCTCGCTTCCGAAAAGAAGTGCGGCCATCTCGGAGGCAAGGTTTTGATCCCAACCTCGCAGCATGAGCGAAGCCTCGCCGCGGCACGCCTCGCGGCGGATGTCATGGGAGTTTCGACTCTCGTCGTCGCCCGCACGGATGCCGAATCGGCGCGCCTCATCACCAGCGACGTCGACGAGCGCGACCTCCCGTTCATCGAGCCGGGCAGTCGCACCCCGGAAGGATTTTTCCGGCTAAAAGCGGGCACTGGGCTGCAACATTGCATCGCCCGCGGTCTTGCGTTTGCCGAATCCGCCGATCTGCTCTGGTGGGAAACGTCCCAGCCGGACCTCAACGACGCGCGGGCATTTGCCGAAGGCGTTCAGAAAAAATATCCCGGCAAGATGATGGCGTATAATTGCTCGCCCTCGTTCAACTGGAAGGCAAAACTCGACGCGACGACGATCGCCCGCTTCCAGGGTGAACTCGGCGCCATGGGCTATAAGTTCCAATTCGTGACCTTGGCAGGCTTCCACGTCCTCAACCACTCGATGTTCGATCTCGCCCAAGGCTACCGCGAGCGCGGCATGGCGGCTTACTCCGAGCTCCAGCAGGAAGAATTCGCATCGGAAGCGCAGGGTTATACCGCGACAAGGCATCAGCGCGAGGTCGGCACCGGTTATTTCGACGCGGTGACCGTGGCGGTCGCCGGCGGCGCGGCTTCGACGACCGCGATGGGCGCGTCGACCGAAACCGCCCAGTTCAAAGGCAAAAAGCCGGTTGCCGAGGCCGCCGAGTAAGCCGGGCGCTTGCTCTGATTTGAAGATGGCGGTTCCACCGGACCCTGTAATATTGGTTGCCGTCGCCAGCGCGCTCACCGCTCTCACCGGGCTACTCGGTGAGCTGCAACACTGGGGTAAGCCCCAGCCAGTTAATGAGCAGGAAACTTGAAGTTCGTACGCCAACTTATCGGTAACTTATGCCTTCCGCTCTTGCGCTCCCGGATGCACTCCGGCCCGTTGCGGGAGGATGAGTATGAGAGCGACAATGATCGCTGCGAGAATGCCTGAGGCGACGTAGCGGCTGATCCCCAGCCCGCCGTGAACGTGCGGCTTGTCGAGCAGGTCCCCGAGCGTTGCACCAAGCGGTCGCGTTAGAATGAACGCCGCCCAAAACAGCAAGGTGTGCGAGATCTTCGTGTAAAAATATGCGCCGGCGACAACCGCCAAACCGGCGGCGAAGACGACCGCACCGCCCTCGTAGCCGAGCCCGTTCGTGTCGGCCATCCAGTCGCCCAGCGCCGTGCCGAGCGTCTGCGAGAACAGGATCGCTACCCAATAGAACATCTCGACCCGGGGCGTAGCGACGGTATTGACGGACATGGAGCCCTCCGACCAGCGCCATACGGCCAGGGAGGCAATCAGCCCCGCGAACAGAATCGACGATCCGCCGAAATAACCGATGCCGAGCGAACGATCGGCGAAATCCGCCATTGTTGTACCCAAGGTTGTCGTCGCGATGATCGTGACCCAATACAAGAAGGGATGGAATACCTTCGCGGAAATTTGCGCGACGACGGCGGCGGCGAAAATGCCGATAAAGATGAAGCTGCCAATCGCATAGCCCAGGTTCATCGACATTGTTACGGCATCGCCGCCGGTCTCTCCCAATGTCGTCGCAAGTACCTTGATGACCCAAAACCCAAGAGTGACTTCGGGTACTTTGCTCAGCGTGCCAGCCGGCAGCTTCGTCATGTGGGAATCCTTATCGTCGCGGGAGTAGAGGTCGGCCCAATTCGAGGAACAGAGCCGATTCCTCTTTTCGTTCAATCAATCGATTCATTAATCGGGATTCTTACCATCCTTGGCGTTCTCCAATACGCGTCCCGTTCTAGCGTCAACGCCAACCTCCTGCGTGGAGCTTCCGCTTTTGATGTCGAATGAATAACGTAGGCCGGTTCCTCCGGTTTCACGTTCCAATTCCTCGTCCGTGATCTTGCCCGGATGCGCCTTCAGCGCGATGGCGCGCGCCTCGGCAATGCTAACCTTCGCGTCCTTGGCGAGCTTTTCACCCTTGTAAGCCAAGGCAGGAAGGGCAACGAGCAAAGCTAGACTCAATGCTCCATATCGGATACCGCAATCGCGCGGCACGCTCGCGTTAATGTGTTTCATGGATACGCTCCAGATGCCCCGCTGGCGACAACCCTCATCCGGGTGTCATGAACAGGACCTGAATGCGCTATCCTCGTGGTAAGGTAAGGCAAAGAACGAATACATGAATCCGTAGCGCCGCGACATGCGTTCGCGCTCGCAATAGTATAGCTTTACCTTAAATGGGTCAAAATCAGTAGGAAATGCCTGTACCACAAGCATAACTTGCTCCCTGCAAAAATTTTGATCGACGCACGTGCCTAGGGCGAGCAATATACAGTGGCAAAGCTGCTTACGAAATCGCCTCTCCCCCAGGCGAGTAAATCACCATCAAAGCCTCACCTTTGTGCTATAGCAACGCGCCCGCTTCACCTTTCCGCCGCGCAGCCGTTCTGTCGCCTAAATGATGCGGCAAGAAAGCAAAGAGGCGCGGCCCACCGCTTGGGGAGATTAATGACCAGACGCATTCGCAAGGCCGTTTTTCCCGTCGCCGGTTTGGGAACAAGATTTCTCCCGGCCACCAAATCAATTCCCAAGGAAATGCTGACCGTGGTCGATCGCCCGGTCCTTCAGCATGTCGTCGAGGAAGCGCGCGAGGCCGGAATCGAGCATTTCATCTTCGTCACCGGGCGGAATAAGGCAGTCATCGAGGATCATTTCGACATCTCCTATGAGCTCGACGACACATTGAAAAAGCGCGGCAAGCTGAAGGAATTGCAGGCCTTGACGGCAGAGCTTCCGGCCCCCGGCGCGACGAGTTTCACCCGCCAGCAGGTTCCGCTCGGCCTCGGCCACGCAGTCTGGTGCGCCCGCGAAATCGTCGGCGATGAGCCTTTCGCGGTGCTGCTGCCCGATATGGTGACCATCGCGGCCGGGAGCCGCTGCCTCGCCCAATGCATCGCGGCTTACGAAAAACATGGCGGCAATATTATCGCCGTCGAGGAAGTGCCGGAGGAGGAAACCCATCACTATGGGGTCGTCGCCATTGGCAAGGATTTCGGGTCTACGTTCGAGATCACCGGAATGGTGGAAAAGCCGCCTCGGGGAACGGCGCCCTCAACTCTCATCATCTCCGGGCGCTATGTGCTCGGTCCGGAAATTTTTCTCATTCTCGAAAAGGGCGAGAAGGGTGCGGGCGGCGAGATTCAGCTCACCGACGGCATGAAGGCGCTCGCCAGGAGCCAGCCGTTTCATGGCGTGCGCTTCGATGGCAAGACCTACGATTGCGGCGCGAAGCTTGGCTTTCTCGCCGCCAACGTGGCCTTCGCTCTCGCCGATCCGGACCTAGCCCCGTTCCTCAAAACGGAGTTGAGGAAGATTCTTGGGAGCCTCTGATTTGGCGGACGCGGGGGGTCGAGCACCGCTAGTGAAGGCGAAGTAATTATGCCGGCAACGTGCCGTCCGTCTTATCGCCGGCAGCCACGACGCGCAGCATTTCATCCGCCAGCGGCCTTTGCAACGCCATGGCTTCGTCAACCGGCCCGGTAAGCCACGTGTCCCAATCTCCGGCCGCCGTCAAAAGCACCGGCATGGCCTTCGCGTGAACCGGGCGCACCACCTCGTTCGCTTCGGTCGTCAGAAACGAGAAGAGTTCGTGCCGGCCGGCCTCTCCCTTCCGCTCGCCGCTCCATAGGCGCCAGATGCCGGCGAAGGCAAAAAGCGGCCTGCTCTCGCCGAGAGCAAACCAGTGTGTCACCTTGGGCCGGCCGGCGCTCCATTCGCAAAAGGACGTCGCTGGAACGAGGCAGCGCCACTCCGTCTTGAGCCATAAGCGCCAATAGGGCGACTTCACGTTGCGCACGTTGGTGAGGGGCTCTCTGCGGTTTGGCGGCGGCGGAAAGCCCCAGCGCATCATTGTCAGCTCGCGTTCGCCATCGTGCGCAATGCGAACAACCGGCGCCATCGTGTCTGGGTAGACGGCAGGAAGGGCAGGAAGGTTGCCGGTCAGGTCGCGCGCGACCTGAAAGAGGCGCCGGATGGCCTCCTGGCCGCGGGTGATGCTATAAAGGTTGCACATTCGCGCAGATGAGCGGTTGCCACGGCCGCAAACATGGATCGGCCGTTTTCGGCTTGACATTAAAAACCGCCGGGAAGTTTACGTTTCGGGCAATACGAAAGATAGTTCCCTTGTTTGGCTAGATCCTTGCCCCCTCCCCCCGCACCGGAGAAGTTCAATGGTCGGCCACCGGTTCTTTGTCCCTCCCCATCGCATCTAACTCGAAATCCTTCGCGGCCGCGCTCGCCCTCGACAAGGACAGCGACGCTACACTCGATCGCAAGGAAATTGGCGGTCGCCCGGCAAGACACGATTCAAGCAGGCCGACCCGGATCACGACGGAACCTTGACCAAGGACGAATATCTTGGCCTTGTCGAAAAGCTCTTCAGCGCCGCCGATGCCGACAAGGATGGAACCCATGCCGCGAAGGAACTAAAGTCAAGGGCGGGGCGCGCGCTCTTGCGCTTGATCCAACCGTAGCCCCACAAAATATTGATGCCCATGAAACAGTTCGCCGGGGCAACAATTCGTCCTCTCGTGCGTTAATTACTGACGCTTTTGAAATTCGTCGAACGGTGAGATCAATGCCCTCAAAACTCGATCAGTTGAAAGCCATGACGACCGTTGTCGCCGATACCGGCGATGTGGATGCCATCCGCCGCTTCGGGGCTGTCGATGCGACCACGAATCCGACGTTGATCCTGAAAGCGGCGCACATGCCGAATCATGCGCGTCTCTTGGAGGAAACCGTTCGTTGGGGCCGGGAGCACAACCGGTTGACTAGCGAGATCACCGACCGGCTCGCCTTGAATTTCGGGCTCGAATTGGCCAAGATCGTGCCCGGCCGCGTGTCGACGGAAGTCGATGCGGATCTATCTTTCGATATCGAGGGAACGGCGGCCAAGGCCCGCGCGATCATCTCCGCGTATGAAAAGCTGGGGCTAAGCCGCGAACGCGTCCTGATTAAAATCGCCGCGACCTGGGAGGGCATCCGGGCCGCGGAAATACTTCAAAGCGAGGGTATCGACTGCAACATGACGTTGGCTTTCTCGCTGATCCAGGCCGCCGCTTGCGCCGATGCGGGAGTGTTTCTCATCTCGCCTTTCGTCGGGCGTATTTTCGATTGGTACAGCAAGGCCGAGGGCAAGAGCTATACGGCGGAGACCGATCCAGGTGTTCTCTCCGTGCGGCAAATCTACAATTATTACAAGGCCCACGGCATCGAGACCGTCGTCATGGGCGCGTCGTTCCGCAATCAAGGCGAAATCGAGGCTCTGGCCGGATGCGACCGGCTGACCATTTCGCCGCAATTGCTCGAGGAACTCTCGCGCGACATGGGCGATCTGCCGCGCCGGTTGGACTCCAAGACGGCGGCGGCTCACCCGTCGGCAAAGCTCTCACTCGACGAAAAGACCTTCCGTTTCATGTTGAACGAGGATGCCATGGCGACCGAAAAGCTCGCCGAAGGGATCAGGGTTTTTGCCCGGGATTTGCGCGCGCTGCGAGAGCAGGTGTCGAAGCGGTTGCAGGAAGCCGCATAGCACGAAGTTTTATTGACAATACGAACCGGAAGTGTTCTGCGCTGGGGTGGCGAT
Source organism: Methylocella sp. (assembly GCA_036513565.1). Taxonomy (GTDB): domain Bacteria; phylum Pseudomonadota; class Alphaproteobacteria; order Rhizobiales; family Beijerinckiaceae; genus Methylocapsa. Next base: position 6,448 of record DATBYR010000152.1, read on the forward strand.
AGCCACGGGAAAAAGGTGCCCCAATGGCCGCGAAAAAGCTTCACACCGGATTAATCGCGTTCATGTTGGTGGCGGGCATTGGGTCAGTTGAAGCTCAAGACGCGACGGTTGAGACGGAACTCGTCGACGCTATGAATAAGCTTTTTGGTGTTCATCCCGGCTTTCGCGCTAATCACGCTAAGGGAGTGGTTGTCACGGGAAGTTTCAAAGCCACGCCGCAAGCCGCTCGTTTGAGCAAGGCGGTGCTGTTTGGCGGCGACACGATCCCCGTGACGGTACGTTTCTCGGACGCGACGGGCGTTCCCAATCTCCGCGATGGCTCCGACCTCGCGAACCCTCATGGCATGGCGATCAAGTTTCACCTGCCGGACGGCAGCGAAACCGACATGGTCCTCAACTCCCTCAAATTCTTTCCGGTTTCCAACGGCGCGGATTTCCGCGACATGCTGCTCGCCGTAGCCGCCAGCCCGCCAAATGCAGGTAAACCGACGAAGCTCGATCAGTTCGTCGCGGCCCATCCGTCCGTGCCGCGCGCGCTGGCCACGGCGCAAACACCCGACAGTTTCGCCGACGAAGAATATTACGGCATCAATGCCTTCGTCTTCGTCAACAACGAAGGCGAGCGACGCGCGGTGCGTTATATTATGACCCCCGCGAAACTGGTGCACCTGGAGCCAGCAGAAGCGAACAAGATGACGCCGGATTTTTTGATCGATGAGCTGGCGGCGCGTCTTGCCCAAGCTCCGGTGAACTTTCGCCTGAAGGTGCAGCTTGCCTCACCCGGCGATACGACGAAAGATCCCTCGCAGCCGTGGCCGGACCGTAACGAGGTCGTCGAACTGGGGGTATTGACGATCGACAAACCTGTAGCCGACAGCCTCGATGCGCAAAAGAAGCTTTTGTTCCTGCCCGGTCAGCTCACCGAAGGTATCGAAACCTCAGACGATCCGATGGTTGATTTACGCAATGGGGCTTATGCTGTCTCGTTCTCGCGGCGGGCTCAGTAGCATTTTCCTGTGCTTCAACGAAGGCCTTCTCACGTCGCTGTGGGCGCGCCGCTCTGTGACTTCAGCCGTAACCATTTACGATAACCGAGGTCAGCTATAGCGGCTGCCAAATGCCTCGGCCCGGCCCTCATTGCGCATGCCGGCGACGTCACTCGTCCTTGGCCTTTTGCGTGAAAACCTGGCGGCCGCGGTACATGCCGGTCTTGAGATCGACATGATGCGGGCGCCGCAACTCGCCGGAATCCTTGTCTTCCACATAGGCCGGTGCCTTGAGCGCATCGGCGGAACGCCGGAATCCGCGTTTCATCGGGGAGGTCTTGCGTTTCGGGACGGCCATGTCGCTGTCTCAATGTCGGCGCGCGCGACGGAACTGCGCCGCGCGGTTTCGGATTTACGTGCCTCTTACAATGAAATCCTACGCTTGGCCATCCTAAAACGCGAGGCAGAGGCCGCAATGCGGAACCTATTGCCGGACGGATCGTTGCGCACTTTATTCAACGCATTCGACGAGCGGACCGGCGGTTAGCGCGCGCGCCATGATGCGGGCGGCAAGTCCGGCATGGCGCCGGGACGGCCTTGCGGCGTTGCGGTGCGAGGGGTTGGGCAGAGAAGTTGCGAGCAATGCGGCCTCCCTGGCATCGAGCCTATCCGCGCTCTTGTGGAAATAATGCCGTGCCGCCGCCTCGACGCCAAAAACTCCTTTCCCCCATTCGGCCAGGTTGAGATAGACCTCCAAAATGCGCCGTTTCGGCCATTCAAGATCGATCAAAAGCGCCAACGGAATTTCGATTGCCTTGCGGACGTAGGATCGCGACGGCCAAAGAAACAAGTTCTTCGCGGTCTGCATGGGGATCGTCGAAGCGCCCCGCGTGGGGCCGTTTGCACCCGGCCTGTCGAGGACCTCGCGCAGCGCGCCCCAATCCACGCCATTATGCTCGCAAAAGTGCGCGTCCTCCGAGACGATGACGGCGGCGCGGAGAAAGCCGGAAATGCGCTCGAGCGGAACATAGTAACGCTCGACCGTCTCGCCTTCAAGCCAACGCGCAAGCATCAGCGTCGAACTAGGCGGCAGGAACCGGTAGACGAGAATCAACGCGGCGACCCCGAGCGCCAGCGCCAAGCCGGCGCAAAGGACGATGCGCGCAATCGTGCCGGTCAAGCCGGCCCGGCGGGATCTGGATACCATGGCCGAGCCTTGACCGGTCGCGCCCAATGGGGCAAGCAAAGCCTCGGCTTTATTGGCCAAAGGACGGTGAGACAATGACCGGCGGCACGCGGGCCCGCGAATTCGAGGCTAGACTGGTGGCAATCGCCGTGGCCACGGAGCGGATGCTCGATTTCCTGCTGAGCCCTGCCATCCTGCCCGGCGAGACGGTCCGGCCGGCGCGATTTCTCGAAGCCATGCGCTACGCGAGTCTTGGCGGCGGCAAGAGGTTTCGGCCTTTTCTCACGATCGAGACCGCGCGCCTTCTCGGCGCCGAAGGCGAGGGCGTCCTGCGCGCGGCGGCGGCCGTTGAAATGGTCCATTGCTACTCGCTCGTCCATGACGATCTTCCGGCCCTCGACAACGACGATTTGCGCCGGGGAAGGCCAACTACGCACAAGGCCTTCGGCGAAGCGGCCGCGATCCTTGTTGGCGATGGGCTTCTCACCTATGCATTCGATGTGACGGCGGACCCCGCGACCCACCCGGACCCTGGGGTTCGCGCGGAACTCGTTCTCGCACTGGCGCGCGCGGCCGGATTGGGAAACATGATCGGCGGGCAGGTGCTCGATCTCGAAGCCGAACAGGCGATGGAACGGCACATGCCCGAAGCGGTCATAAGACTTCAAGCGATGAAAACTGGCGCGCTGTTGCATCATGCGGTCGATGCGGGCGCGATTCTTGGGCGAGCCGACGCGAAGGTGCGGGCCGCGCTCTCTCGCTATGGCCGTGCGCTTGGCGCGGCGTTTCAGGTGGCCGACGATATCCTCGATGTCGAAGCCGACGCGTTGGCGCTCGGCAAGCGTGCGGGCAAGGACGCCGGCCGCAACAAGGCAACCCTCGTTGCCGCGCTCGGCATTGATGCGGCGCGGGAACGGCGCGACAGCCTCGTGGCGGCGGCGATCGCCGCGCTCGATTCGTTTCCCCTAGGCACCAAGGCGACGGTCTTGAAAGAGGCGGCCCGTTTCGTTGCCGCGCGCAACCATTGATGCCGCGCCGCGGACCAACTTCGCCAGAACGGCGGCGCATCGTCCGGTTTTGGCTTCCCCTTCGCGTCGTGCGCGGCCATCCGCGTCTCTTCGCGGGCATCGCGGTCAGCATCCTCGCGGGCGTTCTGCTGCCTTCAAGCCTCCTTCTCTCCACCCGGCTTTTGATTGCCTGGAACGCGGGCACCTGGTTCTATTTCATTGCCACCGGCATCATGATCGCCCGGGCGACTCCGCAATCGATAAGGCAACGGGCAAAGGCGACTGATGAGGGGAAATCTTTCATCCTCGTCTTCACTGGTTTTGCCGCGCTTGCGGCGATCGCGGCGATCGTCGTTCAGCTCATTGCCGCGAAGGAATTATTGGGGACGGTCAAGGGTCTGCATATAGGCCTCGCAGCGGCGACGATCGTCAGCGCCTGGTTCTTCATCCATCTGACCTACGCCCTCCATTACGCGCATGAATATTTCGATGAATATGTCGCCGAGCCCGGTAGACCGGCGGCCGAGCGCGGCGGCTTGGCTTTTCCTGGAACCGAGCACCCCGACTATTATGACTTTTTATATTTTTCATACGTGATCGGCGTCGCGTGTCAGACCGCCGACGTCGACATTTCTTCGCCGGCGATGCGGCGGGTGGCGCTCGTGCATTGCGTCCTCGCTTTCTTCTTCAACAGCGCGGTGCTGGCCCTCACAATCAACATCGCCGCCGGGCTGATTTGAAGTGCGGGGGACGAGTAATACCAAGTCTCGCGGATGATGACTCATCGTGCGGGGCGTCATATGGTGACGGCCGAATGGTGACGGCCGAAAAAGGTCGTGGCCCCGGCCGTCGTTGCGAGCCGCAGGCGAAGCAATCCAGAGTCGCCGGGCTGCCCCTGGATTGCTTCGTCGCTTCGCTCCTCGCAAGGACGGCTTCGGTATGGGTTCTCATCACGGAGACTTGGTATAATCGTCGTGGCCCGGCATGTTCGCGATTATGACGCACGACATTCTGGAACATACCGTAATACGCCCGCCAGTTACCAGCGCTAGCTTTGCTCCTCCTTCAAAGAACGGCTGGGCCCGCCGATCCGAAGATGTTTGACCATGTGATTGCTAGTTCAGCATCTAGTTGTTTCCACGACTCGTCTAGCTTCTCCTGAACGAAAACTGCTCGCGTGCTCTCACGAGCGAAGAGCAACCAATGCATCTGGGGGATCAAGTAGCGGAAGAAAGCCATCCACTGCGCCCAGTTGATCGAAAGCGGATTCTGGGTAATGGCGACCTTGCCCGCGTTTACAGCAGTCGCCACGGAATGGGAGAGGAAAATGCCACTCCGCAGCCTCGGGCTTGCGACTGGCACAGCCTCTGTGAGTTTCTTGCCTTCCGACAATTCGCGCACGGTCCAAGCCGTTCGCACGAAGACCTCGATGATCACCACAGAGGCGCCACCCGCCAAGAAATGGCGGAAATCGTAACCAGAACGATACATCGCGCGCGCTATGTCGGCGATGGAGTGATCTCCTATTCCCCCTCGCTGAAGGAATTGCAGCAAACCGAACAGCGGAGGCGGCAAACCCGCCTTAGTCGCCACGTCGGACAGAAGGTGACCGGCGACCAATTTGAACGCTTCCAAGATTTCGACGAAAAACCCGACTCCGAATTCAGCAGGCTCCCAGCGGGGATTTGTTTGGATCACTAGCTGGCCATCCGAGCCGATGGCGGTAAAGCCGCCCATGAGAATGTCGCGGACCCCGAACAACCAGCCAAGAAGCGGATCGTGCCCCAATGAGTTCATCCGATGAGTACGCGGACCAAGCCCTTCTATATGGATTGCCAATCCATGACTGGTGGACGGGTCGAAGGGAACAGGGTAATTGCGCTCCAAGGCGCGGATTTTGTCCGCCGGCAGTAGGTCTGCGAACTGCTGCTTAATGACGTTTGAGGGCCAGCCGCCTTCGGCGGCAGGACCACCCAAAAACCCCGGATGCTTCGGGACCTGCACAAGGATGATGTCAACAAGGCCCGCAAGTATTCCTGCTGCACCCGCCGTGGCGTAATCGTAATAAGTGAGCCGGTGGAGCCCGGCGAACTCTGAATTCCAGCGTGAGAAATTGCTGTTCGCAGCCGCCATCTCATCCGGGCTCACGATGTCGGCAAAAGAAAACTCGCCCGGTTGCTCGTTTCTAGCTTCGTCGACGATCTCCGCCCACGAACGCAGCCGAGGCGGTTCTACCGGGAATGGCGTTAGCTCGGACCTGCTTCGTTCCGGCAAAGGCTTTCCCCGCTTTCCCAAGAGCGCCTCAGCATCGCTGATCGCTCTTTCAGCCTTTGAAGCCGCGGTATTGGCTTTCTCCAAGTTGCTATTCAATAATACGCCCTGGGTGGCGAGGACTCGAATTACGTCCTTTGCGGCATCGTCGTTCATGCTGACTGAAGATCCGCCTGGAGGTTCTCCGCTGTGGCTTGTAATTGCGTGACCAGCCGAGCGAGATAATCGATGCGTTCACGGTTTGATGAATTCGTTGAGTGAAGCTCGCGCAACAAGGCGTCTCGCTTCCGTACTGCCTCTTGCAACAGCATTTCCTTTACCTGCAGGAGTTTCCTTTTGTTACGACGGGCCACCGCCCATACTCCGGCTACTCCCAACACGACGGCAGGCGCCGCGCAATGACACCGATCCCGGCAACCATTCCGCCGCCGACAAGCGCCCCGGCGGTAGCCGAACCAGAAGTCAGAGCAGCCGCGCCCGCAGTGCCGCTTGCGGCGCTGGCAGTTAGGATTCCGGCACCTGCCGCCGCGCCTGCGCCGATGCCGCCGGCAGCGCCCAAGACTTCCGGAATATCACTCTTGAAAAGTGTGCGCGCTTTGTCGTCGATGGCGGCGCCTGCCTCGGAAACAAGCTTTTGAATCGGCTTTAGAGCCGATAGCGATTCGTAAATGAACGCCGCCCACGTAAACCCTTTGGGAACTTTGAGAAAATATGTTTGAGAAAATATGATATACATCAGCACTGAGGACTGCGCAACTCATTAGCAGGCGCCCGAGGAGCATATTTAGTCTTCGCGGGCCGGCATGTTCGCGATCTCAACGCGCTCGTTCAAGCCCGGCGCGGCGAAGCCAAACACCCGGCCGTAAAAATCGAGCTCCAGTTCAAGCACGCGGCGCAGGGTCTCGGCCTTGCGAAACCCATGGCCCTCGCCCGCGAAGGAATAATAGGCGACCGGCAAGCCCCGCGCGGCCATGGCCTCAACCATGGTTTGTGCTTGATTGGGCGGAACTGTCTTGTCGTCCTCGCCTTGAAAAAAGATCACCGGACAGGCGAGCCTGTCGATATGGTTGATTGGCGAGCGCTCGTCATAGAGCGCTCGCGCTTGCGGCAAGGGTCCGATCAGCCGGTCGAGATAGCAGGACTCGAATTTGTGGGTGTCCTTGGCGAGCAGCATAAGATCGCCGACGCCGTAAAAGCTCGCCCCCGCCTTGAACAGGTTCAGGGACGTCAGCGCGGCAAGCGTGGTGAAGCCCCCGGCGCTGCCGCCGCGAATGACGAGGCGGACGCCATCGGCGAGCCCGCGTTCGACAAGATGCGTCGCGGCGGCGGCGCAATCCTCGACATCGACGACGCCCCACTGCCCATAGAGCCGCTCGCGATAGGCACGGCCATAGCCGGTCGAGCCGCCGTAATTGACATCGACAACGCCAAAGCCGCGACTCGTCCACCATTGGATGTTCAATGAAAAATTGTTGGTGGTCATGCTGGTCGGCCCGCCATGCGACAAGACGACGAGCGGGGGCAAT
>DATBYR010000153.1:0-3230 GCA_036513565.1 Methylocella sp.
CTCGGCGCGGACGATCGCGGGGCTGAAGCCATCGTTGACGCCGGTATCGGTCACCTTGGCGCTATTGATGATGTCCATGGTCGGCGACGGAGCGGATGTCGCGGTCGGCTCAGCCAGAGCGGGGGTCGGATTGGCAGGCAGCGCAGGCGAGGGGGGCGCATCGGGTGCGGGCGCGGCTGTCTGGCCCCCTGCCATCGTCAACGATGCGAGAAGAGCTATCCATGTTGCATTCAACCTCGTGGCTCTCCTCATGCGTCAAGCCCTGTTTTATTCATGGCCGAAATTAACGCGGCAGAGGCGGAAAGTCATGGAAATTACGGGCGCCCGGACATGCCTGCGGCTGAGCTTGTCTTGCTCCAAACAAGAACTCGCGGAGCGCATCCTGGCCCATCGATGACATCAACCAACAACCTGGCGTGCACACATGGTCCCTAAAAACTTGACAACGCCGCTTGATAGGATTCGAATTTTGGAACCCTGTACTGGGGACCCGCCTAAATCTCTTTGGGGCTCATCTCCAAACCGCGCGATTTTTCAAATTCTTCACCGGTGGCATGTGAGTTCGGGCGCGGATGGCTTCAATTCACTTGCAAGCCGGAACCAATGGCGTTTCCCCTTGATCTCACTATGGTAAAACTTGTCTGCTGAGGGGGCCGCTTTGACCCATGTTCAAAATGGCTCTCGATCTGTCGCCGTCCGACGAGTTTTGTCGGCTTGACGTGTTTTCCGCGCGCAACACCCCCGGCGAGCGTGTGGGTGATCAACTCGAGCGCGCACGGATCCACCATGCAGGCGGCGAGCCGATCGGCGACGTGAAAGCGTTGCTCGGCCTCGCGCAACAGCAGAATGCCGCCGTCCGAGGGACAGCAGACCATCGTCGAATTTCGCGATGACGGTCTTGCCGGAGACAGATTCGCCGGAGAAAGACGCGTTGATTGTCGCGCTGATAGGCGGATCAACGCTCTGGTTGCGGAGAACGCCGCGCTTCGGACACGCGTCGCCGAAATCGAAGCCAAACTTGGCCTGCCGCCCAAGACGCCGTATAATTCGGGCACGCCGCCCTCGCAGGGCGCAAGGCGTCGGATGATGCGGCGAGCATGCCAAAAGGCAAGCCGCACGCTGGCGCGCATCGGCCGCTGCATCCAAATCCCTCAGCCCGGCGCGATAATCCGACGTCGACCGGATGACGACCTTGTTGAGTCTGCGATTGTCGCTTTCGACGGATTTTGGCAATGCCAACTCCTCGACACAAGCTCCCGCAGAGGGCCTGCGTCGCGCACATGCGCATTCGCGCATTTCTCATAATCACCGCGCTACTCGCCTTCCCGCTGCAAGCCTCCAGCGCGTCCACTGCCGCCTCCCCACCATTGCCACCTCCACGCCCGGCCGAGGCGCCCTCCCATCCCGCTCCAAACGACCTCGCGCCGGCGCCGGCGGAACAGACCAAACGGGCGCCAACCATCGACCAAGCCTGCTTGGATCGTCTCAGCGCCGCCGGAATCGAATTTGAGCAGGTCACGCTTCCTCCGGCTGTCAACCCGGAATGTGCCATCGCGACGCCCGTGCGGCTCAAGGCCGTCAAAATGCCACCGCGGTGGAGAACGTCGATCCGCCTACCCGAAGAGCCGACGCTTTCCTGTCAGTTCGGTGAACGGTTCGGCCATTGGCTGCGCGATCTCGTCGCTCCGCTCATTGCCGGCGAGCTCGCGGTCAAACTCAAGTCGGTTCACACGGGACCCGGTTACGAATGCCGCATCCGCAACCGCGCAGAGACCGGCAAGATCAGCGCGCACGCGTCCGGTCTGGCGGTGGACGTCGCGAGCTTCGAGCTCGCGAATGGCGAAACACTGCCCATCAAAATGGGGATGAACATCTGCGTGGCACGGTCGATGCCATCCGCGTCGCCGCATGCGGGTGGTTCACAACGGTACTCGGGCCGGGGTCCGATGCGGCGCATGCCGAGCACTTGCACGTCGACATCCTGCAACACGGGTCGAGCGACCGCTACCGCATTTGTCAGTAAGGCAATTGCCGCGGATCAATCCGGCATTTCGGACGTTGCTCACACGCGGTTGCTGTCGCCAAACGAAGGAGACCCAACCGCCGAAATATAAACCGGCACAGAAACACGAAAATAAAACCGGGGTTCACAGCCCTTTTCTCTTAACCCGACTGGTACACTTTCTCGCCGCCTTGGCTGACATTGCTGAGCTGCTTAGCGAGCTCCAGGAGCCCAATCTTGGCGCGGATGATCTTCTGTTCGGTCGTCATGTGGTGTCCTCCAATCCGCTGAGGCTGGGCGCTTCGCCACCCCGACCGCTCCGCGGCCCGCCTCAACTCAAGCGGAGCCGGCCTCACCGACAACGGGAGGGGACTAGGTGGAACTTCCGATGGTCTCCGGCGTTGCGGTACCTTTTTCGCTACCTGGCCTTCGCCGCGACCGCCGAAATTCCGATTTCACGGTAGAGCCTTAAAAGCAGATCGCGGGGCCGGTTCGCGGCGGATTCTTTGGGGGCAATCTGTTCAAGGGTCGGCCTCTGTTCCTTCCTGCAAACTAAGCTCAAGAGTTGGCAGGGATCGCGAGAAAAAAACGCGGCGAAATATTCCGATTTCGTATCATGCCGCCTTTCGTATTATAATGCTTATCCGCGCGAGGGATCGAAGGCCAGCCAGCAGAATGGATGTTCACGATGAGCGAAGCCGCCAAGGAAAAAACCTATAGCGAAGCCGAGATCAAGGCGCGCCTCCAACAAGAACTGCCGCGATGGATCTATGAAGGAGGTTGGATTCGCCGCACCTATAAGACGGCGAGCTGGAAAGGCACATTGATGGTGATCAATACGATCGGTCATCTTGCGGAGGCGGCTTGGCATCATCCCGATCTTACCGCCTCTTATGCTTGGGTCGAAGTCCGGCTCCAGAATCATGCCGCCAAGGGAATCACCGACAAGGATTTCGATCTGGCGAAAAAATCGAGGACGTTGTGCTTTGGCAGCCCGGAAAGGAAGGCGGCCCTCTGGAAGGCACGCCCACGGATCAGCGTTTTGCGTACATCGACTATAAGAAAAGCTAAGCACCGTTGGCGGGCACTGAGAAGATCAGATCGCGACCTGCCGGCCTATTTCGACGACGCTGTCGCGTGGAAGACTGAAGAAATCGCTGACGTGCACGGCGTTTCGCTCCATCGCGGCGAAGAGTGCCTCCTCCCACTCAGCCAAACCCTTCCCGTC
>DATBYR010000154.1:0-6145 GCA_036513565.1 Methylocella sp.
CTTGAAGTGCTGGATGAGCGTACCCGGTTCGGGACCCTCATAGAGGACCTTTGCCTTGCCTTCGTAAATGCGGCGGCGGCGATTCATTGGGATTAACCGTGGCTTGAGATGATCCATGGGTGGCCGTGGCTCCTTTGAACGACCTATGTCCCACATCCGGACGCGCCATCGCAATGGGCGTCAATGGCGGGCGGGGCCAGTAGGCTATGCGCTTATATGTTGCCGCGGAACGGGGGGGCGCAGCTTTTTCCGGTGCCGGAGCAAGCTAGCCAAACCCAACCTATCCGAAAGCGGATTTCCCTACAATGCCAAGCTAACACTATGCCGGGCTTGCAAATAGATTTTCGTAGGATCGATCCCTCCCTGTCGAAATGGATGATTGATCTTTAGCAGAGATTCGTAACGGGATATACGAAGAAATCGAGCTGCAACGTCGCTGTGTCAGGCATAGCGCTTTCGCAAGATATTGCTATTCTCGAAGTTGCCACCTAAATGCGAGATGCAACCGTGCCAAGGGGAGCATCATGACGACTTTCGACGAGCGGGAGCACGCTTTCGAAGCGAAACTCGCCCATGACGAAGAACTGAAATTCAGGGCGAGGGCGCGGCGCGACAAATGGCTAGGACTTTGGGCCGCCGGAAAACTCGGCAAGGCTGGCGCGGCGGCGGACGATTACGCAAGCCGCCTCGTCGCTACCGAAATCGAGATAGGCAGCGCGGGCCAGATTCTCAAGACTATACGCGCCGACTTCGACCGCGCCGGAGTCGATATACCGGACCACGAGATACGCAGGAAGATGGATGAACTTCTCGTCGCGGCGGTGGAAGAAATCATGAAAGTGGCCGCTCGGGAAAAGGCGCATCGCGGCGAGGCCTAAGCAGCGAGTCGTTGCCTGTCGCGCGGTCTCGTTCGGGAGCTGGATTTTGCCGTGGCCTCTTTTGTCAGGAGAGCGCCACCATGTGGTGGGGGGTTCGCACATCGGCGCGTCCGCCACGTTGCCCCGGCGGGGCCGCGATTTCGGAGCCGGCGTGGATGCGGCACCCGCGCGTTAACCCCCGCCGCAAAACGGCATGGTTTTTTCTCCGCCCTACTGGCCGGTTTTTACTCCGCCTTTGACATGAACGCGAAAAGGGGAGCACGGTTGGAAGCGAATTGACATCCCGCGCGGTTCGGAGTGGCCGTGATCGACCGTCCGGTTCACAAGCGATTCGTGATTCATCCCATGCTGGAATCATAATCGATTCTGTCATGCAAGTCTTATTTAGCGCCTATGGGGCTTGACCCGGAGCCGTTGTTTGTCGCCGCAAGGGCCCGTTTGGTGACGAAGAAGAACATATGGCGGCGGCCATTCTTGATCAACGCGGTGGAGTTTGACTCCCGCCTGATGTGTTTGCGTGCGGCGCATGAGTTCGTCGAGGCGGGCTTCGAGGCGCGCGGCAAGGCCTTGCCAAGGCTCGACCAAAATGGCAAACTCAGCCTCGATATCTGGTCATCGGGTGGGTCTCGGCTGAGGGTTCAAGCCCCATTAGTTCGAGGGATGTCCGGTTAGGAGGGTCAAATGGGCATGTTCGACGGAATTCTGGGCGGCGTCATTGGCGCCGGAACGACGGCGCTCCTCAACAGCTTCATCGAAAAGCAAGGCGGCTTGCAAAACGTCGTCAGCCAATTCGAGAAGAGTGGCTTCGGCGATACCATGAAGTCATGGATTTCGCATGGACAGAATTTGCCGATCACGACGGAACAGATTCATCAGGCACTCGGCTCCGACACGGTGAAGGAACTGGCCGCCAAGATGGGTCTTCCCGCCGACAAACTCGCCGAATTGCTGGCGCAACATCTGCCGCACGCCATCGACAGGGTGACTCCCGACGGCAAACTCCCATCTTAACGCCGTTACCATTGCCGGTCATTTGACCCGCGCGTGTTAGCGTGAGCACGCCGCCATCGGCAAGCGGGGGCCGATTACGCGTCGCACACCTTCACGCCACCCTCATTTACAAAGACCAACTGAGTCAGGGGTTAGTGTCGCTGGCATTACTTGTTATAAAAAACGGTTGCGCGGAGCGTTCACAATTGTTATGGTGAAGATGGCATTAATCCGAGGAACGGAATATTGACATTTATGTTAATACATAAATGGAAGTAAATATTCGGTTTCTCCTAATTATGCCTAACATATCTAGGGAGGGACCACTAAAATGAAACCATCTGTTTTCATCGCCGCGTCATTTGCGGCGCTCTCGGGGATGGCGTTCCTTGGGACTGGATTGGCACAGGCGACAACTATTCCAGCCACGATCTCATCCACGCTGACGATCTCAACGGATAGTCAACTAACTAGTAACGTGAGGTGCACGGTGACAGGCGCCCCCTGTATCCTGTTTGGAGCGCCCGGCATTACGCTGAAACTCAACGGCTTCACAATGACGGGTAACGGAGTCAGCCGGGCCTCTTGCACGCTCGCCTTTGGGGAAACTGGGATTGATACGAATGGCAAAAACAACGTGTCCATAGAGGGGCCGGGGGTGGTCACGAGATTCAACGACATCGGCATCGTGGTGAGCGGCAATAACTCAGAGGTAGAGGGCGTGGCCATAACAAGCAGTTGCAGAGAGGGCATTCGAGTGCTTGGCAGCTACAACGGAGTGGTAGGGAATAGCGTGAGCCGGGCCTCTCTGAGTGGCTCTTTCTTTACGGGGATATTTCTCTCAAACCCCGGAGGGAACAACAGGGTTCTACACAATGAATTTGTAGGAGCTGGCCCCTGGCCCACCACGTCGAGCCAAGGCGGGCACGGAATCTTTGTGGGTGAACCCGGTTTCCCCTCAAAGAATAATCTCATTCAAGGGAACAACGCTTCAGGGAACCCCGGAGCGGGAATATTCATCCGCGTGGGTTCTACTGGCAATACGATACGTCACAATCAAGCCCTGGGGAACGTCGTATTCGACGACATCTTTGACGACAATGCTCTGCCCGCAAACACGTATGATAACAATCTCTGCGAGGTGTCTCGAATTGGGCCGAGCGCGGTAAACATTTGCAAGGTTCCGAACATCGCAGGGCATCGCAATGGCAATCCGGATGGGGATTAAGAAACGAAACTCTTAGAGTTTAATTCTGCATCCCAACCAATCCGTGCCGGCCCTGTGGAGTATGGCAGATGGAACAAATCCCGAGCCGGGGAGGAACTCGTCATCGTTTATAGTAGGTGACCGCTTAGCAACGATGGGGGACATCGTATCGTTCCCGATGTTCCCCCATCGCCTTCCCACATATCGATATTATAAACTTGTTGGCTTAAACCCCTTCAAATCGGCTGCTGGGCGGTCTTCTCCAACAACAGTGCAACTATTTTCAGAGCCTCGTCAGCCCGGGGCCCACAAAGAGCTAGCGGGTTTGCCTGACGTATTTGCTCATGCGCCCTCAAAGACTGGGCATAATCTGGTCCTTTTCCAGCGCACCTTCCTCCTCCGGCTCGCCGCCTTCCTCCGGCAATTCCTCCGGCTCGATCTTGATGCTGAGCCTGCCTCCTTCCTCGATCGCCGCGCGGCGCAAGGTTTCCTCGGCTTGCCTCACCTCATGCTGGCGTTTCCACAGCGCCGCGTAGATCCCATTTCGCGCCAGCAGCACGGCATGCGCCCCGCGTTCCACGATCCTGCCCTTGTCGAGCACGATGATCTCGTCGGCATTGACAATTGTCGAGAGCCTATGCGCGATCACGAGGGTCGTCCGGCCCTTGGCGACGAGATCGAGCGCGTCCTGAATTTCGCCTTCAGTAAAGGAGTCGAGCGCCGACGTCGCCTCGTCGAGAACGAGTATCGGCGGCGCCTTCAAAATGGTTCGGGCGATCGCGACGCGCTGCTTTTCGCCGCCCGAGAGTTTTAGGCCGCGTTCGCCGACCTGCGCCTCGTAACCGCCGGGAATATGTTCGATGAAATGGTCGATTCGCGCCAGGCGGGCCGCCTCGCGGACCTCGGCGTCGCTCGCCTCAAACCGGCCGTAGCGGATGTTATAGGCAATGCTGTCGTTAAACAGCACGGTGTCTTGCGGAACCATCCCGATTGCCGCGCGCAACGAGGTTTGGGTCACCATCGCGATATCCTGACCATCGATGGTGATTCGCCCGGCGGAAGGCTCGTAGAAACGGAATATCAGCCGCGAAAGCGTGGATTTGCCGGCCCCCGAGGGACCGACAACCGCCACGGTCTTGCCGGCCGGCACGTCGAAACTCACGTCCTTTAGAATTGCCCGGCGCGGGTCGTAATAAAAAAACACATGCTCGAACGAGAGCCTGCCGTTCGTCACGGCAAGAGGCTTCGCGCCCGGGCGGTCCTCGACCTCGGGATGCTGCGCGAGAACGGAGAACATCATCTCGATGTCGATCGCCGCTTGTCTGATCTCGCGATAGACGACACCCATGAAGTTCAACGGCTGATAGAGCTGAATCATCATCGCATTGATGAGGACGAAATCGCCGACCGTATTGGCGCCGCTCTCGATGCCGGCAACGCTCATCGCCATCGCGGCGGTCAACCCACATGTAAAAATGACAGCCTGCCCCGCGTTGAGCCAGGCAAGCGACGTGTAAGTCTTTATGCTCATGCGTTCATAGCGGGCGATGGATTTATCATAGCGTTGCTTCTCGCGCTCCTCGGCATTGAAATATTTGACCGTCTCGAAGTTGAGCAGGCTGTCGATCGCCTTGGTATTTGCGTCGGTATCGCTCTCGTTCATCGCCCGCCGTATCGCGATCCGCCAATTGGTCGCGCTCGCGGTGAAGCCCATGTAGGCGAGGATCATCAAAGTCACCACGGCGGCATAACGCCAATCGAATTGATAGAGAAAAACAGCGAGGATCAGAACGAATTCGACAATCGTCGGAATCGCCGTAAGCATCGTCGTGCGAACGATCGTCTCGATTGAATTGCGGCCGCGTTCAAGGATCCGGGTGAGACCGCCGGTCTTGCGTTCGAGGTGAAAGCGGAGCGACAGCAAATGCAAATGCGAAAATACGTCGCGCGCGAGACGGCGCACGGCGTGCATCGCGACATCGGCGAAGGTCGCATCGCGGGCCTGGGTGAGGAGGGCCATCAAGATGCGCAGACCGCCATAAAGAAGTGTGAAGGCAAATGGGCCCGCGACCATGGCGGAAACGGAAGCCCGCGCCGGATCGCTCATGGCGTCCGTGGCCCATTTGAAGGAATAGGGAACCGCAATCGTGACGACTTTGGCGGCCAGCAGCAACGCCACGGAGACGAAAATCCGCAGCGTCAAGTCATGCCGCCCGGACGGCCAGATGTAGGGCCAGAGCTTGCGGAGCGTGGCGCCCTTCACCGGTTTGGCAGGAACCTTGGCTTGAGGCCCCGGAGCATTGGAAAAGAAAGGACGCGACATGTGACTCGCTTGCTTGCGAAGGCTTATACTGGACCGGAAGCGTGCCATCGCCTAGAGGGCGATCCGGCGACCATCCTCTAAGCTTTTTGATCTCGCATTGCCATGATCCGCTAAATGATTTCCAGTTACCGGCGGCGCAACGGGAATACACCCCCGCGCTGCCTTCGGTTTTAAGCCCCTCTTGACCCGCTATGGGCGGCGCGCGACAACCAGACGATGTCATCGAAGCACATCGCCATCGAGGCTCGCTCCCGCCTCGTCCGCAACATTTGTGTCTATTGCGGCTCCGTCCAAGGCGCCGACCCCGTCTATGAGGCGGCCGCGCGGCAGCTCGGGCAGACCATGGCGAAGGCCGGGATCGGCCTCGTTTATGGCGGCGGCGCCAACGGTCTCATGGGCGTGATCGCGGGCACGGTGCTCGCCAACGGCGGCCACGTCACCGGCATTATTCCGGATTTTTTGGTCGGAAGGGAAGGGCTCCTGCCAGGACTCCAAGAATGCCTTGTCGCCGGAAGCTTGCATGAGCGCAAGCGCCTGATGTTCGAGCGCGCCGACGCCTTCGTCGCGCTGCCTGGCGGTATCGGAACCTTGGAGGAGCTAGCCGAACAATTGACCTGGGTCCAGCTCGAGCGTCACACCAAACCCGTCGTGATCGCCGACATCGCCGGCTTCTGGCAGCCGTTGCTGCGGCTTTTCGCGCATATGCGGGAGCGGCGATTTATCCAGTCTTCCTTGGAGGTCCGCTAT
>DATBYR010000155.1:0-19773 GCA_036513565.1 Methylocella sp.
TCACCGATCCACGCTTCACAGACGCCGACAAAGCCCGCGAATACCTTGAGGCGCAACGCTGGCCCGATGGCCCGGTTTGCCCTCATTGCGGCAACTGCGATCCTGACAATATCACAGCATTGAAGGGGAAGGCGCATCGCCCCGGAGTCTACCAGTGCAACGAGTGCCGCGACCAGTTCACTGTCACGGTAGGTTCGGTCATGGAGGACTCGAAAATCCCGCTCAATAAGTGGCTAATTGCCATGCATCTCTTGGGCGCGAGCAAGAAAGGCATGAGCGCGCATCAACTCCATCGCATGCTCGGCATCACCTATCAGTCCGCATGGTTCCTCGCACATCGCATACGCGAAGCAATGACTGATTCAACGCCCTCGCCGATCGGCGGCGCCAACAAAGTAGTCGAAGCAGACGAAACTTTCGTCGGCGGCAAAGCCAAGAACCGTGCCTATAAGCCGGAACCAAAGAAACACATTGTCATGTCGCTTGTCGAGCGCGGCGGTGAAGTCCGTTCGTTCCATGTCAAGAATGCAACCGCAAAAACACTCCGCGAAACCGCAGTTAAGATCGCCAGCCGCAAATCATATCTGATGACAGACGAAAGCGCCGCTTACACGAAGCTCGGCAAAGAATTCGATGGCCATGGAACCGTGAACCACTCTGCCGATGAATATGCTCGCTTAGGCGGCTTCGTCCATGTCAACAGCGCTGAAAATTATTTTTCCATTTTCAAGCGCGGCGTGGTCGGAACGTTCCACCATATAAGCGAACAGCATTTGCCTCGCTATTTAGCGGAATTCGATTTCCGTTATAACAATCGCTCTGGCCTCGGCATAGAAGACGCAGAACGTGTCAGCAAAATTGCGGCCGGCACGGCAAACAAGCGCCTCACTTATCGCGCCGCTGGTCAAGCCTCTAACGCTTAAGCAAAAAGCCCACGCATTCCTACGCTGGCGAAAGTCTAGCCCACGGCGTAGCCGCTAGGCTATCGCGGAACGCTTGCCACAAATCGCTCATGGGGAGCCAGTTACAACTTAAGCTAAGTGGCGGCCACAACGCGATGCACGCACCAAGAATAATGATAGCAAGCCCAGCTAATTTGAAGCCGCCAAAATGAACCGCCGCGCCAGCGGATGCGACGGCAATAACAGGATTGATCAACGTGGCGATAACTCCCGAACAGGCGATTGCCAATTACACGTTTTGGCTAACCTTCTTCACGGCGATTTTGGGAATCGCGACTGTTTGGCTCGCGATCTACACAACGCATTTGGCGTTGGGCGCTAAAGATACCGCAACCAGGCAGTTGCGAGCCTATATCTGTGACGTGAGTGGGATGGCGGTGCTCGAATCCGGTATGATAAAGGTGGTCATAGACCTAAAAAACTCAGGCCAAACGCCAGCCTATGACGTCGAGGTATATTGCGATCCGCCGGTCATAACCCAACAGAATGCAAGACCATTTGACCAAGCCTGTAAATTCGCTCCCGTCAAAACAATCATCGGCGCCGGCAGCGAATTTCAATTGACTCGATTTGTGACACAAATCACCGCTGACGACTTATACTCGATTAAAAATGGCATATGCGCCCTGTTCGTATGGGGCCGCGTAAACTACACAGACGCCTTCAAGAAGCGTAGACACTTTGTTTTCAGATGTATCGCCACTGGACCGACGCATGACGGCTGGAAACTCATTCCACATCAGGACGGATACGAGGCGGATTCTGTTTTATAGACGGACGATTGCGTGATTTTGGCCTTGCGTTGCCGAGCTTAGACTCCTCGCGCTTCTTATGCGGCATGGCCAGCATCTTCTTAGCAAGCTTGCTCAGTTGAACCTCGTCAGGATCGGTCATGGCACAATTACCTAAACCGGGATTTCTTCGCATCTATCCCAAGACGACTCCATCACCCGATGACCCGCCAGACGCGAACCAATTCTATTGGGCTCTCGGCGTGGCAACTATCGCTTGGGGTAGACTTGAAGGCCATTTCGTCTCTTGCCTAATGATGATCATCCAGATTGCCAAAGATAACCGCATCGGCACAAAACTTCCAATGAGATGGGAAAAGCGCGAAGAATTGTGGCGGGATGCCTTCGGGCGCATTCCTTCGCTCAAACCTCTTGAAACAGAGGCCATCGCCTTTCTGGACGAACTTGACGACCTATCGAAGGACCGAAACCTCATGGCCCACTGCCTGTGGGAATCCTTTAAGGCCGTTCAGCCGCTTACCATGGATGTGCTAAATATGAAAGCGGTGAAAGGCGATGTCGAATTTCGCAGAGCCTCAATAAACATCGAAGAGCTAACGCAAGTCACAACAAAAACAAATCGCCTCAACATGAGGCTTATTCCGGTCTCACGCGCCCTCGTTGCGCTGCAAGGACCGCCGCCGACAGATTTTCGAATACTCTGAGCACCAAACCAAAGGCGCGATAGTCGCTGCCTTCCTCCCAATCAAATACCATCTGCTCTGCCGCTTCCAAGTCAGCAAAAGTCAACCCCTCAGGAACATTAAGCTCAGGGAAATAGGTCTTCAAATCGTCGGCGCCGGCCTGTCTAGAACTCTCTAGCTCAAGCAAGCTTGCTTTGTCAACCATATAATTGCCGGCGTTCTTGGAACTATTGTGGGATTCTACTTTGCGCAGGCGCAAGGAAAGCCGCCAACCACCGAGACGACGGCTACAGCCAGTGCGCCGACACTGCCGAAACCAAGCCTGCCGCCACCGGGCACGCCCACAGAGGGCACACCTCCGAAGGGCACGCCCCCAGAGGGCACACCGAGGCCGTGATCGGACCGGACTGGAGCGCTTTTGCGTCACGCGCGATCCATTCTTGCGGGTCCGAATGTATGGCTTCGGCTATCGTTGCGCCGTTAGAGCGGATGCCCTGTAGGCAGGGGCAGAATGGGAAATATGCGATCAGAAAAAATTCCGCGTCGTCAACGATGTTCGACCCAAGGGCGTGGCCAGCCGCATGGGAAAGCTCGCCGATGCACGCCGCGGCCGCCTGTCAGTATCCGCGTTACGGCTTTTGCGAGAGGGTCCCGGCGAGCCTCGCGGCGTAGCGAGCCATCAGATCGACTTCGAGATTGATTTCATCGCCCCGGCGCCGTTCGCCCCAGGTCGTGACTCGCAGCGTATGCGGAATGAGCAGCACCGAAAAAATATCCGCTTCGACGCTGTTGACCGTCAGCGACGTGCCATCGAGCGCGACGGAGCCTTTTTCCGCGATGAAACGCGCGAGGCCGTGCGGAGCCCTAATTTCGATGCGCCGCATTCCGTCGAAATCCGCGATCGCGACGATTTCCGCCACGCGGTCGACATGGCCGGTGACGATATGGCCGCCAAGTTCGTCGCCTAGTCTTAGGGGCCGTTCGAGATTGAGCTTTGTGCCACGCTTCCAATGCCGCGCGGTCGTGCGCGCAAGAGTTTCCGCCCCAACATCGACCTCGAACCAGCTGCGTTTGCCGCTTTCGCCGCGCGCGGTCACTGTCAGGCAGATTCCCCCGCAGGCGATCGATGCGCCGGGCACGATTGTCTCCGCAGGATAGGAACAGGCGACGCGCAGATGGTTTAACTTGGCCCTTGCGTCAACCCGTTCTACCTCGCCGACATCGCTCACGAGACCCGCGAACATTAAACCACTCTTTCGTAACGGGTCAGCCGGTCGGCTCCAATCATTCGCGTTTCCGCGAGGCGATAATGGTCCGCGACGCCAAGCAGGGCCGCCGTGTCAGCGTCGAGGCCCAAAACGCCGTCCCGGCCGAGAGATTCTGGAGCGGTGATAATAATGACTTCATCGGCGAGCCCCTGCCCGATCATTCCCGCCGCCACGCGCGGGCCGCTCTCGCAAAAAACGCGCGTCAAGCCCCGCGCGGCCAAGAGAGTCAACGCAGCATCAAGATCGACCCGCCCCGCCGCGGCGCGGCGCACATGCGCGACCTCGATATGCGCCTCGCGCAAACGCGCGGCACTCGCTTCGCTCGCCCCTTCCCCGGCGATAACCAGCACCGGAATTTTTTCCGCCGTTACGACAAGCCCCGCGCACGACGGCAGACGCAGATCGCTGTCGAGCACGACGCGCAAAGGCTTCCGGTCTTCGAGGCCGGGAAGGCGCACAGTCAGCAGAGGATCGTCCGCCAAGATGGTGCCGATGCCGGTCATGACTGCGTCGTGCATCGCGCGCATGACATGTACGAGCCCATTCGCCGGCGCGCCCGTAATGACCACGCGCGGATCGCCGGCCGGTCCCGCCGCATAAGAATCCGCCGTCACCGCGAGTTTCAGGCTGACCATTGGGCGCTTGTTGGTAACGCGCAAAAAATGGCCGAGATTGGCCCGCCGCGCCTCTTCCGCGAGCACCCCGCGCGTCACTTCTATGCCGGCATTGGCCAATATTTGCGCGCCAGAACCGCATGCGCGGGGATCGTGATCGTCAACGGCATAGACCACGCGGCCGACCCCCGCCGCTATGATCGCATCCGTGCAGGGCGGCGTCTGCCCATGATGGCTGCATGGTTCCAACGTTACATAGAGCGTCGCGCCGTGGGCTTGCGCGCCCGCCTCGCGCAGGGCCTCGGTTTCCGCATGCGGGCGGCCGCCGGGCTTGGTCCAGCCGCGCGCCACGATGACGCCATCCTTGACAACGAGAGCGCCGACCGCGGGGTTTGGCGCGCAAAGCCCGAGCCCACGCCGCCCAAAGGCGAGAGCCGCCGTCATGAAACGGGTGTCCGCGCAGGACTGGCTCATGCCTGGCTCGGCGAACGCGCTTTTGTTCGAGGCGGATTTGCGTCGTCCTCCGGGGCTTTCCCGGCGCCATTCGCAAGTTCGTCGATGAGCGTATTAAAATCGCGTGCCTCGCGAAAGTTGCGATAGACCGAGGCGAAGCGTACATAGGCGACACTGTCGAGCGCGCGAAGACCTTCCATTACGAGTTCGCCGATCTGGCCGCTTGCAATTTCGCTATCGCCCTGACTCTCGAGCTGGCGCACGATTCCGTTCACCATCCGCTCCACGCGATCCGGCTCGACGGGCCGCTTGCGCAAGGCGATTTCGAGCGAGCGCATAAGTTTTTCGCGATCGAAAGGCACCCGCCGGCCGGATTTTTTCAAGACCACCAATTCTCGCAATTGCACGCGCTCGAAAGTCGTGAAACGGCCGCCGCAATCGGGACAGATCCGGCGGCGGCGAATGGCCGACTGATCGCCGGCCGGACGAGAGTCCTTCACCTGGGTTTCGAGACTGCCGCAGTAAGGGCACCGCATGCCGGGCCGGCCTCAAAGCATAATGGAATCGTACGCGGATCGCGTTCCTGTAACCTTAAGACGCAAACGATCCCCGGCCTCAATAAACTGGGAAGCGTTGGGTCAATTCCCGTGCGCCAGCCTTGACTTTGGCTTCGACCCCCGCATTGCCCGCGTCGCCGTGCGTGGCCAAGCCGTCCAAGGTTTCGGCGATCAATTCGCCGACTCGCTTGAATTCGGCGATGCCGAAACCTCGCGAGGTCGCGGCCGGCGTTCCGAGGCGAATGCCGGAGGTCACCATGGGGCTCGCGGTATCGAAAGGCACGCCGTTTTTGTTGCAGGCGATCCCGCCCCGGCCGAGGCTCGCTTCCGCTGCCTTGCCGGTGAGGTTTTTTGGCCGCAGATCGACCAGCATCAGATGGTTGTCGGTGCCGCCGGTGGTAATCGCGTAACCGCGTTCACTGAGCGTCGCCGCAAGCGCCTTGGCGTTGTCGGCGACGGCCCTCGCGTAAAGCTTGAATTCGGGCCGGAGCGCCTCGCCGAAGGCGACCGCCTTGGCCGCGATCACATGCATCAGAGGGCCGCCCTGAAGGCCCGGAAATATCGCCGAATTGATTTTCTTGGCGATCGCCTCGTCGTTGGCGAGAACGAGCCCGCCGCGCGGCCCACGAAGAGTCTTGTGGGTCGTCGAGGTGACGACATGGGCATGAGGGAGGGGCGAAGGATGCACGCCGCCCGCGACAAGGCCCGCGAAATGCGCCATGTCGACGAAAAAATAAGCGCCGACCGAATCCGCGATCGCCCGGAACCCGGCAAAATCCCAATACCTGGGATAGCCGGAGCCGCCGGCGATGATGAGCTTCGGCTTGTGCTCCGCGGCAAGCCGCGCGACTGCGTCCATGTCGATTCGATGGTCGTCGCGGCGCACGCCATAAGGAATCGGCTTGAACCATTTTCCGGAAAGATTTACCGGCGAGCCATGGGTGAGATGGCCGCCCGCGGCAAGATCTAGTCCCATAAAAGTATCGCCCGGCTGCAATAACGCGAGAAACACCGCCTGGTTCGCCTGGCTGCCGGAATTCGGCTGCACATTCGCGAATTTGCAGTCGAACAGCCGGGTGACGCGCTCGATCGCGAGGCTCTCGGCCATGTCCACGAATTGGCAGCCGCCGTAATAGCGCCGGCCGGGGTAGCCCTCGGCATATTTGTTGGTCAAAACCGACCCCTGCGCTTCGAGCACGGCCTTCGAGACGATGTTTTCGGAGGCAATCAGCTCGATTTCATGCCGCTGGCGGCCGAGTTCCAGCTCAATCGCCTCGGCGATTTCGGGATCGGCATCGGCGAGCTCCGCCGCGAAAAAAGGGTTCGACTCTGTGCGGCTGGCGACGGTTTGGCTCATGCTGAAAATTCCTGCGATGGCGGCCCGGACCTGGCGCTGGGCCAAGGAGCGCCCGCGAAACGGCCCGAGGGATGACGGAGAGATTGGATAGCATGTCGTTTTGCCCGCGTGAAGCCGCTGGCGCAGGGAAAACCTGGCCCAAAGCACGGCGGTTGCCTCATCCTGCAGTGCGTTTGCAACGCGGCGCAAACGCACGCGCGCAAGGCACGGCGGGATACGAAACGGGGATTTGGCACGAACAAGCACGAACCTATCGCTTTTCCGGACAATCTCGCGGAGAGGGCGGACTTCGCTCGGCGGAAATCATTTTCCTATGCTTATCCTTGCTGATCTCCGAATCGGATCGCTCCCAGCTCCTCCTCAACATTGCCGAATGAAATGCCTGGTTCATCGCGGTTGCGCCACGCCTCTACGCTGTATGGCTCTTCCTGGAATACCGGAAAGCGTAGAACCATCCCCCAGCGGTTCCGACGAACCGTCCAGTGGATCGTGTATAAGTGCTCTACCTCGCCGTGATCGGTCAACGCGGAGAAGATCGCCTCTCTAAGCTCTTCGTTGTCCCCGCGAAGGGTGGACATGTACTTGCGCATGTCGGCCGCGAATTGGTCGCCGATTCGTTCAAGCCGTGCTAAGATCGCGTCGATCTGAACGCGGCGGTCCGGGCTCGCCTCCCCGCGTCGGCGTTCCTGCCGCAATTCCCGCATGTGGACTGCAAGCTTTTTCTCGACGAAGAAGCTACGCTCCTCGAAGTCTCGCAACTTTTTCTCAGTGTGTTCCTCGGCATCTTGGAGACAACGAAGATTCTCCCCATCCATTGCGCCGAGGAAATCCCAATAGAGCGCGTCCATCACCTCGTCGAGTAACTCGGGCGGATCGACCTCGGGGTCTTTGGGGAGCGATGTCGGCATGGCGAGAAGCCGCGCGGCGATTGATGGTGGATAGACCTCGTCGTGATCGCTGATGCAAGCGACGAGCGGGCGTCGCCACGTGCCGAAGGGCATCACCATGCGGGCCTCCGAGACTATGAGCCAGCCCGAGCGATAGCGGAATGGCGCGGCTTCCCGTGCCGGACCCTCGTAGCCTTGTGGGTAGATATCAACCGCGACAGGAAACAAACCGAAATCATGCAGCATGGGCCCCCCCTATCCGTTTCACCCGCGAAGCTCCCAGCGGATGACAAAGATGGGCGTTAGCGAAGGCGTTAGCGCGAGGCTTGCGTGCACAGAGTCGAGAATGTCCTCCACCTCCTGACGGATAGCCTTCTTACGTTCGAACTTGGCCATCGCCCTGTCGTCGCGCTGACCTTCGAGCTTCTTGATCGCCCGCTGCAACTCAACCTTCTCGGAGACGGACAGGGCGGTAGAGCGCATCTCCTTCCGCCTCTCCTTGATCTCGTTGTCGCGCATCTTGATTTCCGCGTCGGCGGTCTTGTCGAGGTCCTCCGAATAGGCGTCCAGTTTGTCCGTCTCTTTGGCGAGGAACTCGGCATTCATCTGTTCGGCCTCGTCGAGACGGCGCTTGCGCGCGGCGCTCTCGACCATGTCGAGATTCTGGGCTGGGGGCGTTAACGTGAGTTCGGTAGAAGCTTCGGCGGGGATACAGAACAGACGGTCAACGGTGGCGTCCTCGATCGCCGCGCCGTCGTCCGCCACTATCGCCAGCAGGAGATGCTCAACGGTGCGTTGCGCGGTCTTGACAGCGAAGCGGGACACGCGGAGCCATCCCACTCGGCCAATATGCTGTTGCACATCGGCGAGCACGCCGTTGGGGTAGGCCTAGGCCTTGTAGTCGAACGTGAGTTTGGCGAACGGGAGCGTCCGGCCCTTGGCCCGGTCGACGAGTTCACGCGCAAGATTGCCATCAGAGAGTCGAAAGAACTTCCAGTTCTGCTCATCGGCGAGCGGCCAGCCTGTGGTCCATGTCTCCCCATTATGCGTGAATACAGGGCTGCCGTCAGCGTGCTTGGCGAATTTGGCGTCCGGGAGTTCGGACCGCGCGATGGTAATGAGCCGCTCTTCGAACGTATTCATGATGCGTTCAATTTTGTTCTTCCGGTCTTGCAGGATGCGGACGACGTCCTGATCGAAAAAGCCCATGAGCTTGCCGCGCGCATCCAGGACGTCGGCCTTGATGCTCTCGTCGAGTTCGGCTTGAAGTCTGTCGAATTCCGCATCCACCTCGTCCCTCTCGCGGGCCGACTGGTAAATTTCGAAAACCCGCTTCTCGAAAATCGTTCCGCTTTCGATCGCGCCCAAGACTTCGTCGCTCGCGCCAAACACGCCGTGGAAGAGCTTGAACTTGGAGTCGAGGAGCTCGAAAACGCGCTCCTCCGCGCGGTTTTTCAGGTTGAGAAGGTTGACCACGAGAACGTCGATCCGCTGTCCGTAACGATGGCAGCGGCCGATGCGCTGTTCGACGCGCTGTGGATTCCACGGAAGATCGAAGTTCACGACCAGTGAACAGAACTGAAGGTTATGCCTTCCGCGCCCGATTCCGTCGCGATGAGGATGGTCTTGCGTTCCCGGAAAGAGTCGACGATCGCGGCCTTCATATCCGCCGTCTTCGAACCTGAGATGGCGTCCGTTCCCTCGTGCCGCTTCTTCCAGTCGGAGTAGATGGCTTGGCTTTCGGCGTCGTTGTTCTGGCCATTCATCAGCACGATATCGCCCGCGTAGCCATTTGCCGAGAGAAGTTCCGCGAGGTATTTTTGGGTGCGCACCGACTCGGTGAAGATGACCGTTTTGCGCCTGCCGCCCTTGCCTTCGATTTCGTCGAGAACGCTATCTAGAACCGATATTAGTTTTTCTCCTTTGGCGTTGGCTTTGATGCTGCGAGCCAGCGCGAGGTAGCGTTCGAGTTCGTCAATTTCAGCTTTGAGTTTCTCTGGATCGATAGGAGGCTCTTCTTCGTTGTTACCTATCGCTTCATCATCGGAGGGCCATTCCTCGGCGATTTCCTCGGCCGTTTCGATATCGGCGAAGTCCTCGACCTCGGGGCGCTTCAGGGCTTTCAGCCGTTCAATGATGGATGACAGAGTTTCTGCAATGGCGAATGTGGATGATCCAAGAATTTTACGCACGACGAGCGTAATGAGTTGATTGGGTTTTTCGCCAAAGGCAACGGTATCCTTTAGGTAGGCGGATAAAAGCTCGTAAAGCTTCACTTCATTGTCGTGAGGATGGAATTTGAACGTGGCCGGAATTCGCTTGGTGTAGTTGATATGTCCGGCCTCCTGCACGTCCTTCCGAAGCGTGCGTCGGCAAACGGGCTTGAGCCTCTCTCGAAGGATGAGCAGGCCCTCTTGATCGGAACGCCCGCCATAAGTGGTCTTGAAGCTCGTCTCGTCACCGAATAGCCGGTCATCTATCACGGACACTAGTCCATAGAGCTCCATCAGCGAGTTCTGAAGCGGGGTAGCCGTCAAAAGCAGCTTGAATTTATCTTTCAGTGCATCCCGGAGCGCCTTTGCCCGCTTCGACCCGCCCTTTCGGTAGACGTTTCGGAGCCGGTGGGCTTCATCGAAGACGACGAGATCCCAGCCGGTCAGGGCGAGATCATCGGCCTTTTGGGCACCGAACTCGAAGGAAGTGACGACAACGTGGTTGTCGACCTCGAAGGGCCGCCTGTGTCCCTGCTTCGCGCACTCTCGGTAGCTCTTCGCTTCGAGAATAGTCGATGGAAGACCGAACTTGTCGAACAGTTCCTGTGTCCATTGCTTTCGCAGTGATGCAGGGACGATGAGGAGGATGCGCCGCCGGCGCTCTGCCCAACGCTGGGCGATGACAAGGCCCGCCTCGATCGTCTTCCCGAGCCCCACTTCATCAGCGAGGAGTGCGCCCCGTGGGATCGGCGGCTGCAAAGCGAACAATGCCGCGTCCACCTGATGCGGGTTCATGTCGACCCGCGCCGTCGAAAGCGACTTCGCGAATGCGTCATCATCGACGCCTTCCAGCGTCAGGCGATGCGCCAAATATTTGCTGTGATAATGAGTGAAGTTGGCCATCGATTTCGACGATCCGATATTCTTAGTCGATCAGGCGATCGGCCTGGATGGAATATCCTTCGGTTAAGAAAATTTATGCGTCGCTTCTCAGCGGTAAATATTACAACAATCGAAAGACGTATAGTAGCAATTGTCAAGCCTAATTTAACATTATCAGAGAAACGCGAGGACGCCAACCGCATCCGAGCAGTTACATATTTCCGCCAAGACGCGCAAATGCTTGCGCCTGACGGGACGATCGCCTAAGCGGACACATTGGCCGCGAGGGACTGGTTCAAATGGCGCGGGATCCTCTCCATAACGTCATTACTGCGCATCACGACAAGGTTTTGATCGTCGATTTCGGATCGCAGGTGACGCAATTGATCGCGCGGCGCGTCCGCGAGGCGGGCGTCTACTGCGAGATCGCGCCCGTCCAGAACGCCGGGAAGGCGTTCGCGGAGCTGGCGCCGAAAGCGGTGATTCTTTCGGGCGGTCCAGCTTCCGTGCATGACGAAGGCGCGCCGCGTGTTCCGGACGCACTCCTGGCCGCCGGGGTGCCGATCCTCGGCATTTGCTATGGCCAGCAAGCGATGGCGGCGCAATTGGGCGGCAAGGTCGCCGCCGGGCACAAACGCGAATTCGGCCGCGCCGAGGTCGAGGTTTTGCAACAAAGTGCGCTGTTCGACGGAGTATGGGACCAAGGCAAGCGCTATCCGGTTTGGATGAGCCATGGCGACGCGGTGACCGAATTGCCGCCGGGGTTTTCCCGCATTGCCGCCTCGGAGAACGCGTCGTTGGCGGCGATTGCCGACGAGACGCGCGGCCTCTATGGCGTGCAGTTTCATCTCGAAGTCGCGCACACGCCGGACGGCGCGCGGCTGCTTGCGAATTTCGTCCACAAGGTCGCGGGACTGCGCGCCGATTGGACGATGGGTGCCTTCCGGGCCGAGGCGATTGCCGCGATCCGCGCGCGGACCGGCGCTGGCCGGGTTGTGTGCGGCCTCTCGGGCGGCGTCGATTCGGCGGTCGCGGCGCTCTTGATCCATGAAGCGGTCGGCGACCGCCTGACTTGCGTTTTTGTCGACCACGGCCTGTTGCGCCTTGGCGAAGCGCAAGAGGTCGTGCGTTTGTTTCGCGGCCATTACAATATTCCGCTCGTCCATGTCGAAGCGGGGGAACTGTTTCTGGGCGCCTTGAGCGGGATCGGGGACCCGGAAGAAAAACGCAAGATCATAGGGCGCCTGTTCATCGCGACGTTCGAACGCGAGGCCAAAAAAATCGCCGCCGATGGCCGCGGATTGCCGGAATTTTTAGGCCAGGGCACGCTCTATCCTGACGTGATCGAAAGCGTTTCGTTCAGTGGCGGGCCTTCGGTCACGATAAAATCGCATCATAATGTCGGGGGCCTTCCCGAGCGCATGAACATGAAGCTGATCGAGCCCCTGCGCGAGTTGTTCAAGGACGAGGTGCGGGCGCTTGGCCGCGAACTGGGCCTGCCCGGAAGTTTTGTCAACCGGCATCCGTTTCCAGGGCCCGGGCTCGCGATCCGCTGCCCCGGCGAGGTAACGCCCGAAAAACTCGACACTCTGCGGCGGGCAGATGCGATCTATCTCGACGAAATCCGCAAGGCGGGCCTTTACGACAAGATTTGGCAGGCGTTCGCGGTGCTGTTGCCGGTGCGCAGCGTCGGCGTCATGGGCGATGGGCGGACTTATGACTTCGTCTGCGCGCTGCGCGCGGTCACGTCGGCCGATGGCATGACCGCGGATTTTTTTCCCTTCGACATGAACATTCTGGGCCGCGCCGCGACGCGGATTATCAACGAGGTCAAAGGCATCAATCGGGTCGTCTACGACGTGACGAGCAAGCCGCCGGGGACGATCGAGTGGGAGTGAAGGGTGTGGGATAATCCGTAAGACCATGGATCGCGGCAAGCTGGGAATTCGGATACGCCAGGATGGCGATCTCCGTTTGAGCACCGTCCGTCGCCGTTGTCAGTATCGCCTCGAAGAATGTCAGGTTCGCCAATCCGCATCATCGGCGATAAATCGTATCTTTTCAACGGCACTGGCGCCCGGAATTGAAACAGCGAGAAGGATCAATGTCATGCCTACGATCACCACGAAGGACGATACCGAGATTTTCTATAAGGATTGGGGTTCGGGGCAGCCCATCGTCTTCAGCCATGGCTGGCCCCTTTCGGCCGATGACTGGGATGTGCAGATGCTTTTCTTTCAGAGTCACGGCTTCCGCGTCATCGCGCATGACCGGCGCGGCCACGGCCGCTCGAGCCAGGTTGGGGGCGGCCACGACATGGATCACTACGCCGACGACCTCGCGGCGCTGACGGCGCATCTTGACCTCAAGAACGCCGTGCATGTCGGCCATTCCACCGGCGGCGGCGAAGTCGTGCATTACATTGCCCGCCATGGCGAAAGCCGCGTGGCAAAAGCGGCGATCATCAGCGCCGTGCCTCCGCTGATGGTGAAGACGTCGGCCAATCCGGGTGGGCTGCCCAAGGAAGTGTTCGACGGCTTTCAGGCGCAGCTTGCCGCCAACCGCGCGCAATTCTATTACGACGTGCCGGCGGGACCGTTCTATGGCTACAATCGGCCCGGCGCGAAACCGTCGCAGGGCATCATCTGGAACTGGTGGCGCCAGGGAATGTTGGGCGGCGCCAGGGCGCACTACGACGGCATCGTCGCCTTTTCCCAGACCGATTTCACCGAGGACCTGAAGAAGATCACGGTGCCGGTCCTGGTGATGCACGGCGACGACGACCAGATCGTGCCCTATGCCGACTCGGCACCGCTGTCGGCAGAGCTACTGAAGAACGGCTCCCTGAAAACCTACAGGGGCTTTCCGCACGGCATGCCAACCACTGAGGCTGATACCATCAATGCCGACCTGCTGGCTTTCATTAGAGGCTAGAGATTGCGCGGTGCCGGGACTTCGGTTTTTCCCTTAAAATTCAAAAGCGGAAAATTTTGACGGACTGCTTGTCAGGCATTGACCGCCGTCGGAAACCATTTGTTCTTGTAATTCAACACATTAGAATGGATGAGAATAATCGAGTGGGAGTAGGCAAATCGGCGCGAAAGTGGAAAACGCCAAGTCGCCCGGCGCCTTTTCCCTCCGCTGGGCAATCTTACGGCAACCATTGGTTTTAGGTCGTTCCGGCAGGCTTTTAGGGGTCAACCGGCAGTGCCGTTGGCTGATGCCTTGAATGTCATCAGTTTCCGTGGCGCAGGCGCCGAACCCCATAGACAAGCGCGGCGATCAACACTCCGAGGCCCAAAATTGCGCCGGCACGCTCCAAATCATGGGCAACCGCCTTGATGTCTGCTCCGTGCTCTCCAAGATAAAACCCTGTCAATGTCCATATCGAAACCCAGAGGGCACCTCCGAGCGCATTGAAGGCGAGAAAGCGCCGCCAATCCATTTTCAACATGCCCGCCACGACGCCGTTCAACTGACGCAGGATGTTGACGAACCTTGCGAAAGCGACGGTTACAGGACCATATCGCGCGAAGACCGCTTCCACCCGGTTGAGGCGATCGGCGTTGATGCCGATCTTCCCCCCATAGCGGAGGACAATGGCGCGGCCGAGCCGCCTTCCAATCACATACCCGATATTGTCTCCGAGCACGGCACCGGTCCACGCCCACAGCATCAGAGGCAGGAGCGATAATTCGCCGCGTCCCGCGAGAACCGAAGCAAAAACGAGCAGAGACTCGCCTGGAAGGGGAAGTCCCAGAGACTCGAAGGTCAGAATGACCATGACCGCGGCGGCGCCGTACTCATGGACTAGAGGCTCTAGGTTTCCAAGCAGGTGCTCGATTTCAACCACGAATGGCATTGTCGCCTCCGGCCCATGCGCTAGCGGATTGGCCGATTGTCGACTCCATCGCGGCTTTATGCAAATTCGGCGCAGGCGGCGAGGCGGCGGCGCGCTAGCATACGAAGCGCGTTGTCGCGCAAAACAGAACCTGCCGTCAGGAGCTCATCCGCCGGTTGTTCGAGACTGCCTTGCCCGGTTCGCCATGCGGCGCCAAAAATCCTAACTTTGAAAACCACTTGAGTGTGGCAATCCCTCAATAGGGGATGCCACGACAGAAAGCATGGGCTATGCTTTTTGCCTTGACGACGGCCGCCGCCGCTCGCTATAGCTTGAACCATAAAGATTGTTATTCATTGTTATTCGTGACGGCACGCAAATGAGGAACAATTGTCATTGGACGGGAATATTTACCGCGATAGGGTTTCTGCTTTCAGCGCCCGCCTACGCCCAGCAAGATCCAGGGGTGCGGGGCGGCTTCGCGAACACCGCCGGTGAATTGGAACGCCGAGGAATTCACATTCCTCGCCGCCGCTAATCAGCCCCAACCCGGGGACCGGGGCCCCGGTTCAGGTCAACGAAAAGATCTCGTTCGTGGAAGGCATCCTCCGCGCCGGGCAGTTGGAATCCACATGCGACACATGCGCCGACGTGACCGATGGCAGTCCTGTTGTCGGCTTGGGCGAGCTTGATCCTTTGTTCCCTCAGTTCCACACGAATTCGAACGGCCTTGGCGCCAGGCACAATGCGGACCAGTGCTTCTTGTGCCATGCTCAGCCGACATTGGGGGGTTCGGGGGGATTTCTCGTCCCCAATCCGGGTCAGGACACGCCTTTGCGGTCGGAAAATCCCCTGTTCCGGCTGGTTCCGCGTCGTTTCGGCATTCAAAATATCACTCCGGCCTTCGAGCAACAGTTCGGCCCCATTCGAGAGGTTCGATTCAAGTTTAATCCCGACGGAACCCGCGACGGCAGCGTGCATCAACTTTTTACCGTGCGGCATAACAAAGGATCCGACAATTCCCGACTGCGCGCTCACGCAGCCAAATTTCGCGGCGGAACAGGCCAAGAACAAACTCTCCTTCCGGATTCCGCTGCAAATGTTCGGCTTAGGGTTGATCGACTCGATTCAAGACCGGGAGATTCTCGCCCGGCACGACGCCACGGCTTCGTTGCGCGCGCCGCTTGGCATACAAGGCCGTCCAAATCGCAGCGGCAATGACAACACGATCACAAGGTTCGGCTGGAAGGCGCAAAACAAGTCGATCACAATATTCGCGGGCGAAGCCTATAATGTGGAAATGGGGATCACCAATGAGCTTTTCCCCCAGTCCAAGGAAGAAGATCCGGCTTGCAACGGACCGGGTAAGCCCGAACCCAACGATGTGACCCGCACGCAAATAAACGACACGGTCAACCCGCAAAACCAGAGCTTAACGATCCGAAACACATCCTGGCCGATTGGATGCAGTTTCAAATCCTGATGCGGTTCATGGCCGATCCGCAACCGGACCCGCATCCGAGCGCGATTCGCGGCCGGGTTCTCTTTAGCGACACGGGTTGCGGCTTGTGTCACACGCCGCAGATGCAGACCGCGCCGGTGTTGAACAGCGCCGTCTTGCAAGACCGGCCGGCCAATCTGTTCTCCGATCTATTGCCGCATCACATGGGCGGCGGCCTCGCCGATGACATCATTCAGGGGGCAGCTGGGCCGGACGAGTTTCGCACGGTGCCGCTTTGGGGCGTAGGACAGCGACTGTTTTTCCTGCATGATGGCCACACAAGCGACTTGCTTGATGCGATCAAGCAGCATTTTTCACCGAAAACGGCGGCTTTTCCGGCGTCGGAAGCCAACGCGGTCGTATCGAATTTCGTGAGGCTCCCGCCGGCGGATCAGCAAGCGATCCTCGACTTCCTCCGGTCCTTATGAGCGGGCGAAGAGATCGCCGGCTCCGCCGAAAACCAGAACCCGCCGTCAGACGAACCTCATCCGCCGGTTGTTCGAGACCGCCTTGCCCGGTTCGCCATACGGCGCCCAAATTTCCAACCTATGAAAACCACTTGGGTGTGGCAACCCCTCAATAGGGGATGCCACGGCTGAGGGCATCTGCAACAAAGCCTGTTGCATATGAATAGTTGTTGCAACACAAATAGTTGTTGCATAAGGAAAAATCGTTGTGTAAGAAATAACTGTGAAAATATAACTGTTAAATAAGAGCACATCTATGAGGAATAATCGGTATTGGACGGCAATATTCGCCGCAATAGGGAATCCGCGCCCGGCTCCCGCCCAGGCGCAGCAAGATCCAGGGGTGCGGGGCGGCTTCGCGAACACCGCCGGCGAAAAAGCCACGTGCGATAAGAGAAATCGCCACCGGCCCGTCGCTTGGGCCTTGGCGGCCATGTTCGCCCTGGCAGGCTCTGCAGCCACCGCAGAACCGTCTCTTACAGGCGAGAACGCCAAGGAATTGGAACGTTTGCTTCGCGTTCCGGCGGAAAACGTAGTCGTCCCTTATTCTTTCAGGAAGCTGCCACGCATCCCCGCCAGCACTCTCGATCGTTATTTCATGTGGAATGAGATCGCCCTCGACACGACGGCGATCGACCATACGCCGGTTGATCCGGCAAGCGGCGAGGATCCACACCGCTTCGGCGAGCAGCTCGGTCCGCACCGGTCGAGCTATGCGATGGCAATCATTCATATCGCCATGTTCGATGCCGAAAATGCCATTACGAAAAAATTCGTGAGCTATTCCGGCATTCCATCGGTAAGGGGTAACGTATCGCTGGACCGGGCCATCGCCCAGGCGGCGCACGATACCCTGGTCGCTCTATATCCTTTCCAAAAGGAGCGCCTCGACGCGCTTTTTGACTTGGATATTGTTACAATCCCTGGGAACCAGGCCTCCATCGATGCGGGCGCCGCGCTCGGAACGCAAGCTGCCAACGCGATTATCGCGTTGCGCCAGAAAGATGGCTCGGCGATGCCCGAACCTCGCTACTGCGTCGCAGGCGGTTTCACTCCCATGGGTGGTTGTCCGCCCAACGTTCCTCCGGCCGGCATTTGGTCCCCTGACCCGATCAGCGGCTTACAGGTTGCGCTCGGCGGGAACTGGCCGCAGGTAAAGCCCTTCGTGATGACGTCCGCGGACCAGTTTCGCGCGCCGCCGCCGCCGCCGCCTGACCTGAAAAAGAACGAGGCCTATAAGCAAGCCTTCGATCGAGCTCTTGCCATAGGCGGAGACCCCGCGCCCCCGCCGCCCGCGCAGCCCACGAACACGAGCCGAACCGAAGAACAGACGTTCTCATCTAGGTTCTGGGCGTACGACGGCACGCCGGGATTATGTGCGCCGCCGCGGTTGTACAACATGGTCGCAAGAACAATCGCCCTGCAGCAGAAAATGCGCACGGTGCCGGAAATAGCGCGCTTGTTTGCGCTGGTCAACGTCGCCATGGCTGACGCAGGCATCGCCGCGTGGGATACGAAATATTTCTACCAGTATTGGCGGCCGGTTACCGCACTTCGCGCACAAGGTTTCCCCAATTTTTACCCACTCGGCGCTCCCGCCACCAACACGAAGGGTCCGAACTTCACGCCGCCGTTTCCGGCCTATACATCAGGCCACGCAACATTCGGCGGTGCCTTGTTCCAGACCCTGCGTCATTTTTTCCCGGACGATACAAAATTTACGTTTGTTTCGGATGAATTCAATGGCCACAATAAAGATGTTAACGGCCACATCAGGCCCCTCCGGCGAGGCAAGTTCAAATCGTTTACCGCTGCGGAAGACGACAACGCGCAAAGCCGGATTTACATGGGCATCCATTGGAACTTCGACGCCTCCGAGGGAATCGTACAAGGCAATAAGGTGGCTGACTTTGTTTTCGGCCACGCCTTCCAGCCTGTCGATGACCAGGCGGAAGACCGGGAAAGGGAGAAAGAATAGTGCCCATGAACACAAGAGGGCGCGTCGCGATTTGGGGTGGAATTTAATTTGACGCGAACTCCAGCGTGATTAGGCTATGTGGTCGTCCGGCGAGGTCAATGATCTCGCCGGACGCCTTTCCGGCCGAGGCGGCTTTTTGGATTTAATCTTTGGGCCGCTGCCTCATGAATTTCGTTTGGTCTTCTTCTTTGACCTTTGCGAACGAAGCGCCGCCTCAAACGAGCGGCGCGCCCACATCGCGGCTTCTTCCCGATCTTCCATGATCCCGGCTGGCGCGCAGTAGTAGGACATCTTCACTACCCTTGCACCATTCTTGTATTCGAATCTTCCGAGCCCCTCCTTCTCAAAGTGGCGAGCGCTTTCGGCGTCCGCTTTCAGATAGAGACTGTCGCCAGCCACCAGGCCGAACATCAATCCATCGTGATAGATGCCATACCCGCTGAACATTTTCCTGGCTCTGATCGGCCCGAATAGCTCGAACACTTCATGGAGGTAGTCAACAAACTCATTCATAACCGGCAGCCGCTTTCGCGGATCATGCTATGGTATGTAAGCCTCACCCGCTCGCCGCGCTGGACCAGCGGAGCGCCTCGACGCCGGGCAATTGCTTGCCCTCTAGCCATTCGAGAAAAGCGCCGCCCGCTGTCGATACATAGGTGAAGTCCTGGGTTACAGCGGCTTGGTTGAGTGCCGCGATGGTATCGCCGCCACCGGCGATGGTCTCCAGCGCGCCCACCTTGGTAAGTTGCGCCGCGACCTTGGCAATCGTCATCGTGCCGGTTTGGAATGGCGCGATCTCGAAAGCGCCGACCGGGCCGTTCCAAACGAGCGTCCGGGCCGAGGCGAGAAGGCCGACGGCCTGCGAGATGGTGCGCGGCCCGATGTCGAGGATCATTTGATTCTCGCCAACGGAATCGATGTCGACGGTCTCCACGCGCACATCCGGTTCGAGCCGCGAGGCGACAACCACATCGACCGGCAGCACGAGCTTGCAATTTGCCGCATCGGCCTCGGCGATGATCTGGCGGGCGACATCGGCGAACTTCTTCTCGTAGAGGGACTTGCCGATCGCCTTGCCGCTCGCCGCGAGAAGTGTATTGGCCATAGCGCCGCCGACGAACAAATATTCGACCTCGCGCATGAGGTTGCCGAGAAGCTCGAATTTGGTCGAGACTTTCGCGCCGCCGACGATCGCTGCCAGCGGACGTTTTGGGTCAGCCAGCATCCGTTTCAGCATTTCAAGCTCATGCTGCATGCTGCGCCCGATATAGGCCGGGAGCTTGTGCGCCACCCCTTCGGTCGAAGCGTGCGCGCGATGCGCGGTGGAAAAAGCGTCGTTGACGTAAATATCGCCGAGT
>DATBYR010000156.1:0-11503 GCA_036513565.1 Methylocella sp.
GATCTCGGGGATCGCGTTGCGGATGGCGTTTTCCATGACCGTGGCGCCTTCTTGCGCCTCGATGGTCCGGGCTTCGCCAAAGGAGTCGATATAAGTGATTTTGACCATGGATCCTGCATGTTCGTTCGCGCGGCAAACGACGGCTTTTTCCGTGAGGGGAAGGCCCAAGTCTATATTTATCGGTGTTTCACTAATCAAGTGCCCGCGCGGTGAACAGCGGCGCCCGGCCGAGGCTCGGGGCGCGTCGCGAAAGTGCCCTCTTCGAGCGCAAGCGCGGGGCTTGCGGCAGGCGGAATTTTGCGGGTTCTTGCTGCGTTCCTCAGCGTGTTGGCTGCTTTATCCTTTGCTCGGTAGCGAATCCGGTAGGGCACCATTCTCGACCTGCTATCAACGGCTCGGCACGCCGGGCCGTAATGCGCGACGCCCTTGCCGTCCTTCAGCGAGAAGGTGGAAGCTCTGGCGTGCGGGAACGCTGGCCGGAAGTATTGCCGGGGAACACTCTTGGGTGTATATTTGGTACAAGGAGACAAAACGTGATCATTTTTCTGGCTCTTTGGCTTTGCGTGCTTTCCGTCGTGGCCATCTACTGTACCATTCCGCCTAGTGGCATGAGGCCCGATATTTACGGAATCGCGCTCTGGATCTTGTCGAGCTGCGCGCTCGCAACGTCGGCCATAATTATCGTAGTCAGCCTGGTCTCACCACAAGCGATCCATCCAAATTGGTTAGATTCTCATCTTTCGCCGCCGCATTACTCCTCTTTGCGCAACTAAAAACCAATTTCGGACTGCTTGGCCGCGCATCGCTGGCACGTCGTACTATCCCGAATCTGGGCCGGGATGACCCGGTCCAGACTCGAGGTCCGCGACAGGGAACGGGCCATCCCGTCCTGCCGGTGTTCAGGGCCCGGCGCGAAGGGTCAGCTCCGCAACGCCGGCGGCGAGAGCAAACCCGGTCTGCGCTTGAATCGACAAGGGTTGCAACGTGAACGAGCGGCCAGAACCGCCGACGAGCGCGTTCGCGCCAACCCCGGCTCCAACGGTCGCCGATGCGTCGACGCCGGCATAGTCACCGGCAAGCGCCCCGCGCTTGGGTCCTTCGGAGGGAGCCAAAACGTCCCAGGCCAAAACACCCTGATCGGTTGCGCCGATATCGAGGCCGAATTTGCGAATCGTGCCGTAATAGTGCTCACGATGTCCGCGAGCCGAGGTGAAAACGCATCGCATCTCCTTGCTCGACGTGATGATAAGACCGAGGCCTCCGGAGACCTCGCAGCGCAATGCGCCGATTTTCACACCTTGTTGCGCAACCGCGGTTTGCGCGCTTGTGGTCAATACGGCAAGAGACGCCGCGCATAGAATGGCTCGAATGTTCATGGGTTTTCCCTTTCGTTGAGGGTCGAGCGCCAATGGGCCAACCAGTCCCAGTCACCCTAACCACCAAATGGATTAGGATGCGTGATGTCAATAGCGTCGTTGATTTGTGGAGACCAAGCACACCAAGTTATCCAAGAGCCGTGTCAAGGCTAAAAGGTTCAAGGCATTCCCCACATTGATTGCGATTGCCGTGCCATATTCCAAATGCAACGTTGGCTGCCCTCGACGATGCTCGCTGGCGTGGGCATCGTCGTGAACCAAAAAGGCACTGTGGAAAAGCGTTGGGGAAGTGGCGGCCTCGTCCCCAACTAGAACGCGACGCAACAGGTCCTCAGGATCGCTCCAGGCGCGCGATGAGGCTCGATAAATCCCACCGCGCGCCGCCCATCGATTGAATCTCGGCGTAGAATTGATCGACCAGGGCCGCGACGGGAAGAGTCGCGCCATTGCGGCGTGCTTCCTCCAAGCAGAGCGCGAGATCCTTGCGCATCCAGTTCACCGCGAAGCCGAAGTCGAATTTCCCCGCGCTCATGGTTTTGTGGCGGGTGTCCATGTGCCAGGATTGCGCCGCGCCCTTGCTGATGATTTCGACGGCGGCACAAGGATCGAGCCCCGCGCGCTTGGCAAAATGGAGGCCCTCGGCCAGGGCCTGTACGAGCCCGGCAATGCAGATCTGATTAACCATTTTGGTAAGCTGGCCCGCCCCCGGAGGTCCCATCAACCGGCAGGCTTTCGCGTAAGCAAATATGATCCTTTCGGCCCTCGCGTAATCGTCCGGCGAGCCGCCGCACATGACGCTGAGCGCACCTGCCTCGGCGCCGGCCTGGCCGCCGGATACCGGGGCATCGACGAAGCCAAATCCTTGCGCTTTCGCAATCGCGTTGAGTTCGCGCGCGACGACCGCCGAGGCGGTTGTGTGATCGACGAAGACCGCCGAT
This sequence comes from Methylocella sp., assembly GCA_036513565.1. Lineage (GTDB taxonomy): Bacteria > Pseudomonadota > Alphaproteobacteria > Rhizobiales > Beijerinckiaceae > Methylocapsa. Next base: position 2,315 of record DATBYR010000156.1, read on the forward strand.
TTTTCGATGCTCTCGAATGCCCCGTGCGAGGCGGTCGTCACGGCGCGCAGATCGTCGTCGTTTCCGACGCATGCAAGGACAAACTCCTGGCCCTTCGCGGCCTCGCGTGGAGTCGGGACGCGGCGGCCGCCAAACTCTTCGGCCCATTTCTGTGCCCGCGCCGCCGTGCGATTGTAAACCGTGACGTCATGGCCCTTCGCCTTGAGGTGCCCGGCCATGGGATAGCCCATGACGCCGAGACCGAGGAACGCGACTTTTGCCATTGGCTCCTTTCCGCGCGATTCCCAATCAAGAAGGATCGCGGCTAATCGATCCTAAAGTCGAAATATTTGGCTGTGATCTTGGCAAATGTGCCATCGGCCACGCAAGAGTCCAGGGCCTTCTCGAACATGGCTTTCAGTGCCTCGTCCTCCTTACGAAGACCGATGCCGATCCCATCGCCGAAATAGGCCGGATCGCGCGGCACCTCACCGGCGACGACGCAGCATTGCGCTTCCATGTACGTTTCCATGTATTTGGCAATGGTGTCCTCGCCGCCGATGACCGCGTCAAGCCGCCCTTCGGCGAGATCGAGGATGGCTTCGTCAAGCGTCGCATAGGGGCGGATCTTCGATTGCTTGTAGACCTCCTCGAGATAGGCCTCATGGGTTCCGCGCGCCTCGACACCAATCGCTTTGCCAACGAGGCCCGCTGGACTCGTATCCAGGGTGGCTCGCTGCTTTAGGGTCATGAAAGCGGAAGGCATGCGGATGTAAGGTTTGCTGAACGCGATTTTTTTGCGGGCTTCGCCGGTGATTTCCATCGCCGCCATGATCGCATCGTAGCGATCCTCAAGAAGGCCGGGAATAAGCCCGTCCCAATCCTGCGCGATGAAGCTGCAAGACACCTTCATGCGGGCACATAAATCGTGCGCAAGGTCGATTTCGAAACCGGCGAGATCGTTGCTTTCGAGATAGTTGTAGGGAGGGTGCGCGCCTTCGCTCGCTATCCTAACCGTTCGCCATCCGCCTCGGGAAGTGTCCGCGGCGAGGCAGCCAAGCGGCCAAACGAGGTTCACAGTCAAGCAAGCCGCGAAACAGAGCGCCAACAGCCAGGCGGTTCGCGCGCGGCCTTTGTGAACGCTTAAGGACAATGGCCTTCTCCTTGCGTCGCATTGGGAAGACCCATTTGGTTGAGGTGATCGACGAAATTGTTGGTTGGCTGGCGGGGCGCTTGCATCCGGCATTCACCAAGCGTACTTTAGCGCCTTCAAAAAAGCTCGCGCCAGTACCATGTGCCCCACCAAGTTCGGATGCACCCGGTCGGAAGCCAGCGCCAGCGGATGAACTTCCGTCAAGACACACTCGAACGCCGCTTGAGTATCCACCAAGATTGCTTGGTATTGCCCGGCCAACCGGCGCACCACCTCCCCATACCGGTCCATCATCGCCCGCATGGGGTCCGCCCGGTTGAATTCGATGAAGTAGGGCGTCATGAGCACCAATCCCTTAAGTTGCGGCCGCGTCGCGCGGACCAATTGCTCCAAAACGGCCGCATACTCGTCAAGAGAGACGTGCCACTCGGTTTGCAGGGGAGCATCGAACTGACGCCAGACATCGTTGATGCCGATCATGATAGAAAGCCAATCGGGCTTCAAGTCCAGGACATCGGATTGCCAGCGGGCGGCGAGATCACGCACGGTATTACCGGAGATGCCCGCGTTGCGGATGCGGATGTGCCGCTGGGGGCAGGTCGCGCTAAGCATGGCGTGGATGAGGGCGACATAGCCATTGCCAAGGTCGCCGCCAACGGCTTCGGCGACCGGGCGAGCGCGGCCACAGTCGGTGATTGAATCACCGGTCATGAGCAATGTGCTGTTCGAATGGATCTTCATGGATCTTGTTTGGCATGGCATCTCTGCCCGGAGGCGCGAGCTAAGCAGAACGCCGGCTAGACCCTGGGGCAAACGGCCGCGAAACCACCCCGCCCGAACGAATGACCGCGACTGCTCCTATGCCTTAGGCAGTCATCCATTGCAGGAATTCTTTCTCTGTTAAAATGATTATCCCCTATCGCGCGCCTTCCGATGTGCGCGGGGCGGGCACATGCTCAACATGGCGGCACGGACTTCCCGGTTTTTCGCTCGCAACCGAGCGAGACCAGGAAGCGCGCTTATATACGACCCCCGTTACGGAAATAAGGCACGCCTCTGTCCAGCTTTTCAAGTGATGGATTAGCGCGCGGGCGTTGCTTTCTTGCAAGCGGCGGGCAGGGCATGCGCCCAGCCCGCAAGGAGGCGGGCTTGAACCAGCCAAAACGGGCTCCTATAAACCACTGGAGTTTTTTGATACCGCGGCCTAGGAGTTTGCCGGGTCATGCGCAAGGGCAAGAGTTTCAGACCCGCGTCGCTGGCGCTAGCGCTCATCGCCGCAACGGTCGCGGCACAGGCGCGACCGTCCTGGAAAATCGACCCCTCCCAAACGCATGTGCGCTTTTGGATTGACGCAATCGGCTGGCCGAGAACCGCTGGCGAGTTCAAATCATTCGATGGCCGCATCGATATCGACTTTGATCGGCCATCCCGGAGCCGGGTGGACTTTGAGGTCGCGGCAAAATCCGTGGACGTAAACTCCGCCACCTTGGATGATTACTTGCGCAGCGAGGTCTTTCTCAACGTGGCGAAATTTCCGAGCATGGGCTTCGTGTCGACAAGCGTCGAAAAACGCGATGAGCAGCATGCGCGGGTGACCGGCGATCTGACCATGCTCGGCGTGACGAGGCCGATCAGCCTGGACGTAGAGGTCGCTCGCAAACTTGCGGCGACCAATCAGCGGGTCGGCTTCAAGGCGACCGGCGTCATCAATCGTCTGGATTTCGGCATGAACTCGGGTTATCCGCTGATCAGCGATGCGATCCATCTGACCGTTAGCACGGAAGCCTCCGCCGAGCCATGATGCTGCGCAACACGCGCGAGAGTTGGGGCGGCGTGGCCAAGACCCTGCACTGGAGCGCCGCGGCTCTTGTCTTTGCGATGCTTGGCCTTGGTCTAACCATGGTGCACGGCGATCTCGGCGCCGGGGCAAAATTCGAAGCCTACCAGCTGCATAAGTCGACTGGCTTCCTCGTCCTGGCGGTGATGCTGATGCGCGGCTTATGGCGCATCGCAAATTCTCCGCCGGCGCCCTTGGCTGGGACAAGGCCCGGGGAACGGCGGCTCGCGCTGGCTCTGCACCGCGGCTTTTATGTTCTCATCGCGGCGATGATTGGATCGGGCTGGCTCATGGTCTCGGCGTCGCCGCTGCCGCTTCCAGCGCATCTTCCCGGCGGCTTCGTCGTGCCCAATCTCACCGGCCCGAATGCGCTGCTGGAGGCGCGGACGAAATTGATCCATGAGGTCGTATCAAAGCTCCTGATCGCGGCGATTGGGTTGCATGTCGCGGCCGCGCTAAAACACCATTTTGCCGACAAAGATACGGTCCTCCTGCGCATGCTGCCATTCCATCATGATGACAGACGCCCATGAATGAGTAAGTCAGGACAGATGGCGCGGGGCTTGCTCTGAAAACACGATATCGCACGATCGCGAGATTGAACAGAGCACTCTGAAGGCCTATATAATCGCCCGCGGGAGCGCGTCCCGATCAAATGGAAACATTGGATCGGCTAGGACGCACCTCAAAATCACAGAGTTGGAGCATGTCCTCATGAGACATCGGATATATCCGATGTCTAAATATCGAAAAAGTCGAGCAACTTTTTCGGGACATGCTCTAGCGGCAGATGGAGCGGGCCTCGGAATGGTCAGCGATCAAGACGTTCTCGCCGCGCTGCAATCGGTTCCGGGTCCCGATGGCAAAACGCCGCTGCCGGGGTCGGGCGCGCTTTCCGGTCTCTCGATCAAGGATGGAAAGGTCTATTTGTCGATCGCGATCGATCCGCGCCAATCGGCGGCGCTCGAGCCGATGCGTGCCGCCGCCGAGGCCGCGGTCAAGAAATTAGCCGGCGTCGCCAATGCGCTGGTCAGCCTGACCTCTGAAAAGCAGGCGCCGCCCAAGCCTTCCCCGCCGAAACTCGCGTCGCCGCGCGGCATTGCCATTCCGGGGATTTCCAACATCATCGCCGTCGCCTCGGGCAAGGGAGGCGTCGGCAAGTCCACAACTTGCGTCAACCTCGCGCTTGGGCTTGCCTCGCTCGGTTGGCGGGTGGGCGTCCTCGATGCCGACATTTACGGTCCGTCGGTTCCGCGCCTTCTAGGCCTCAAAGGAAAGCCTGAGTCCGAGGGCCGTTCCATCCTGCCGCTTAGGGCTTATGGCGTTAAGGCGATGTCCATCGGCTTCCTTGTCGATGAAGAAGAGGCGATGATCTGGCGCGGGCCGATGGTGGTGTCGGCGATCCAGCAATTGCTACGCGACGTTTTGTGGGGCGAGCTCGATTGCCTGGTTGTCGATATGCCGCCCGGCACCGGCGACGCACAGCTGAGCTTGGCGCAAAACGTGCCCCTGGCCGGCGCGGTCATCGTGTCCACCCCCCAGGATCTCGCTCTCGTCGACGCGCGCCGCGGCATCGCCATGTTCCGGAAGGTCGCGGTGCCGGTGTTGGGCATCGTCGAAAACATGAGCTATTTTATTTGCCCGCATTGCGGCGGCCGTTCGGATATTTTCGCGCATGGCGGCGCGCGTCACGAGGCCGAAAAATTCGGCGTGCCGTTTCTCGGCGAAGTGCCGCTCGATACCGGCATCCGCGAACGTTCCGATTCTGGGCGTCCCGTCACGGCCGTCGATCCCGATGGCGAACACGCCAAGACCTATCGCGCCATCGCGCGCCAGGTAAAGGCAACGCTCGAAAAAGGCCGTGCCCGCGCCGCGCCAAGGATCACGATCGAATGAAGGCCGGAAGCGGCGGGCGTGACGTTTCGCGGCGAGATGAAGGGGGATTACTTGTCCGGAGTGATTTTCTTAAGGACAGCGGCGCCCAGCTCCTTCGTATGCTCCTCCAGGGCCATGAGCTGCTTCTTCACATATTCGGATTGATGAGCGAGGATTTCCTGCGGGCTCTTCGCTTGAATGAGCTTCTGGGCGTGATCGAATACTGCCTTCACATGCGCTTCGGTGAAGCTGAGCGCCTTCGCGCTGGCCTCCTTGACGCCCGATTGCAGGGCGTTTGCGGTGCCTTCCGCCTGCGCGGTTGCCTTGTGCGCGGCCTCGATGAAACTTTCGAAGGCCTTGCGCGCCTCCTCGACGCTGTTGGCGGTCAAGTCACGGATTTCGGCGGGGATTTCGTAGGGGATTTTGGTCATGGTCTGCTTCCCTGGTTAAAATTCGAGGCTCGTGAGAAGCGGACAGAAATTGCCCACTGGGCCGACGAACCATTCCCTGTCGGGGACTTCGTAGATTAGCGATTGTGGGGCGATAACGGAACAACAATGTTTCAACGCCACAATCCCAAAACGACAACGGGAGCCTTACGCGGCAAAATCTTCCGAGCCAAATCCGCCACCAATTTGTGGCCCACGGTTCCACGCCTTGCGGGTGAGTCAATCAAAGGTATGATGAGGCCTAGCATCGATAGCTATGGGGAATGCCGAATGAGACCGATGTCCCTTGATGCCTTGTCCAGACCGGCCGGATTGAGCGGCCCTGCGCCCGGCAGCAACGATCCTCGCACATGAACAAGACCGGCAAGACCAAGGCCGGCGTCGCAAAGGCGCGCGCGGCAACCGCCACGCCAGCGCGCAACCGCCAGCCGGCCGAGACCAAACTTGCCGAGCTCAAGCGCCGCCTGCTCGAAATCAGCGATCTTGCGGCGGCGGGGGCGGTGCTCGGCTGGGACCAGGCCACCTATATGCCAAGAGGCGGAGCTCGCGCGCGGGCTCGCCAGGGGGCAACGCTCAGCAGTCTCGCGCATGAAAAATCCGTCGATCCGGCGCTGGGCAAACTGCTCGACGGACTTGCGCCATATGCCGCTGGCCTGCCTTATGATTCGGATGAGGCGAGCCTGATACGGATCGGGCGCCGCGACTTCGAGAAGGCCATCAAGCTACCCAGCGCTTATGTCGCCCGGGCCAGCGCGCTCGGCTCGGCCTCTTATGATGCCTGGACGCGGGCGAGGCCGGCGAACGACTTTGCGGCGATGCTGCCGTTCCTGGAAAAGGCCGTCGATCTCAGTCGCGAATACGCTGGCTATTTTGCGCCCTATCAGCATGTCGCCGACCCTCTGATCGATGCCGCCGAGGAAGGCATGACGACAGCTTCGGTCCGCTCTCTCTTTGCCGGACTCAGGAGCGAATTGATACCGCTCGTGCGCGCCATTTCCGACCAGCCCGTACCTGGCGACAGCTGCTTGCGTGGTTCTTTCAGCGAGCCGGCGCAACTGGATTTTAGCCTTTCGGTGATCAAGCGATTCGGCTACGACATCAATCGTGGCCGGCTCGACAAGACCCATCATCCTTTCTGCACAAAGTTCTCCTCGGGAGACGTCCGGATTACCACCCGCGTCGATGAGAAACATTTTGGCGACGCGCTGTTCTCGATTATGCACGAGTCCGGTCATGCGCTTTACGAGCAAGGTGTCGCCGCCGCGCTTGAGGGCACGCCGCTGGGAATGGGGACATCGGCGGGCGTGCACGAGAGCCAGTCGCGGCTTTGGGAAAATTTGGTCGGCCGCGGCCGCGCGTTCTGGGAGCATTTTTATCCGGTTCTGCGGGATACTTTTCCGGATCAGTTCCGGAGGATAGGGTTCGAGACCTTTTACCGCGCGATCAACAAGGTGCAACGCTCTTTGATCCGCACGGATGCCGACGAGGTCACCTATAACATCCATATTATGATGCGTTTCGACCTGGAGCTGGAATTGCTCGAAGGCGAACTCCGCGTCAAGGATCTCCCCGAAGCCTGGCGCGCTCGCATGCAGGCCGATCTCGGTCTCGCTCCGGCCGGCGATCGCGATGGCTGTCTGCAAGACGTTCATTGGTATGGCGGCACCGTCGGCGGCGCATTTCAGAGCTACACCATAGGCAATATTCTCAGCGCACAGTTTTATGCCGCCGCTGTCAAAGCTCATCCCGATATTCCGCTTGAGACCGCAAAGGGGGAGTTCGGAACGCTTCACAACTGGCTGCGCGAACATCTCTACCAGCATGGGCGGAAGTTCCAGCCAGATGAGACCGTCATGCGGGCGACCGGCAGGCCGATGAGCACCGCACCTTATCTCGCTTATCTTCGTGCCAAATACGGCGAGCTTTACCGTTGGGAATTGGCTCCCTGATCAGAAGCCACACATTAGACGTAAGTATTTGAAAAAACTACAGCGCTACTTAGGCTTGGCTACCCACGTCCTAGCCATCGCCCTAGTGTGCCAGGCACGCCGGCTTGTGGACGGCGAGAACCGGCGCCGAGGCCGATTGGGCGGTTGCCGTGATTTCATCCGGCAGTGCCTGAAATCTCAAGTCCACTATTTTACACAATATCGAAGCGACACGGATCTACTACCGGCTGCCGCTGGCGCACAAGCACATCAAGCATATCAACATGCTCGAACGCTTGAACCAGGAGATCAAGTGGCGCACCCAATGGTGCGAATCTTCCCCGGAGCCGAAAGCTGTCCGCGGCTGGTGCGGGCGCTCGCCGTTGAGACCCACGAGACCTGGCTGGCGGCCGTCCGCTACCTCACCATGGAACATCCGCGCGAGCACAAGAAAGAGGCTTTGCGGGCCTTGGCCGCCTGACCGCGGCCGGGCGCGGCCGGGCTGCGCTATCGGGGCTCCGCGCCGGCCGTGCCCGCATCACCTCAGGCCAGGGATTTTGCTGAACTCGACGCACGCAACTATCTCAAGCAAGGGCACGCGGTCAGTCCAAACGTCTTCTTAATTGCTGAATGACGCCGCGAATATGGTCGAGAGCGCGATCGAGATGCCCGGGAATAAACGGTGCCCGGCTGGCTCCGTGCGGGTCACGGGCTGAAGATCGGCGCGCTCGTCCGGCCCGCTCGCAGGACCTCAGATAGCCGACGTTTCTCTTGGTGCATAACTCAAGATATTGCATCGGAATTGAAGACTTGAAATCCTTTCCCGGTGCATAAGTCCGGTGGAAAATAGTTTCCTGCTCAACGGCGCGGGCGCGGCCCTATTCGAAGCGCGGCGGCGCGAGGTCCACCTTTGGCCTTCTTGAAGCGGTGGTGGACCGAGTGAACTGCCGCCGTCACATATAAAGCTTGCCGCCGTTCTCCAAAAACTCGGCGCTCTTTTCCGCCATGCCCTTTTCAACCTCGGCCATCGCCAAAACTTCCTCGCGCAAATCCTGGGTGATCTTCATCGAGCAGAATTGCGGCCCGCACATCGAACAGAAATGCGCGGTTTTATGCGCCTCTTTCGGCAGCGTTTCATCGTGGAAGAGCCGCGCCGTCTCGGGGTCGAGGCTCAAGTTGAACTGATCCTGCCAGCGGAAGTCGAATCTTGCGCGGGAGACCGCATCGTCGCGGATTTGCGCCGCTGGGTGCCCCTTGGCGAGATCGCCGGCGTGCGCGGCGATGCGATAGGCGATCACTCCCACCTTCACGTCGTCGCGATCCGGCAGGCCCAAATGTTCCTTCGGCGTCACATAGCAGAGCATGGCGCAGCCAAACCAGCCAATCATCGCGGCGCCGATCCCCGAGGTGATGTGATCGTAACCCGGCGCGATATCCGTCGTCAGCGGCCCGAGCGTATAGAAGGGCGCCTCGCCGCATTCCGCAAGCTGCTTTTCCATGTTGATCTTGATCTTGTGCATCGGCACATGGCCGGGCCCTTCGATCATGACCTGACAGCCCTTGTCCCAGGCGATTTTTGTCAATTCTCCGAGCGTTTCGAGTTCGGCGAATTGGGCGCGATCGTTGGCGTCGGCGATCGAGCCAGGCCGCAGACCGTCGCCCAGCGAAAAAGACACATCGTAAGCGCGCATGATGCCGCAAATCTCGTCGAAGCGCTCGTAGAGAAAGCTTTCCTTGTGATGGGCGAGGCACCAGCGCGCCATGATCGAGCCGCCGCGCGAGACGATGCCGGTCGTGCGCTTGGCGGTCAGCGGCACATAGGCGAGGCGCACGCCGGCATGGATCGTGAAATAATCGACGCCCTGCTCGGCCTGCTCGATCAAGGTGTCGCGGAAAATTTCCCAAGTAAGTTTTACGGGATCGCCGTCCACCTTTTCGAGCGCCTGGTAAATTGGAACCGTGCCGATC